>NZ_JBFRDW010000188.1:0-9180 GCF_052113985.1 Pseudoduganella sp. RAF53_2
CGTAAATAGCTGTCTGCAGGGTAGTTTTTGACGACTTCGACACGTTGTTCGCCTGCAACACTGTGAAATTGATACGTGTTTCCCACAATATCCGTACGCGCCACAGGTGTGCTTTGACCATCGACATAATTGTCATCAAGCAGGATTAATAAGGCATCTTTGCCAACGCGCTGGCGCAATTGCTTCAAGAAGGACTCCTGGTCCTCGCGCTTGACGGCAGACCATTGGCCGGCGACGAACACCGCAGTGCAGCCCTCCGCCTCGCTCTCGGAGTGCACCGAAGCGGCGGAACCTTCGATGACAGGTGTCCAGGACGTGTCACCCAGCTGTAATACTTTATGGCCCCGCACCAGCTCGGCCACCTTCGCCTGCATCAATTGCAGGTCGGCATTTTTCTCGTTGTTCATAATTCGTAGTTGTCCTGCTCGCCCTTCATCGCCTGCTCGATGAGCTTGCGGTTCAGCGTCGGGGCCAGCAATTCGATAAATGTATATATATAGGAGCGCAGGTAAGCTCCCTGCTTCACCGCGACGCGCGAGACATTCATGCCGAACAGGTGTCCGGCCGGGATGGCGCGCAGGTTGCGGTCGCGTTCGGGGTCGAAAGCCATGCCGGCGATGATGCCGATACCCATGCCCWGTTCCACATAGGTCTTGATCACATCGGCGTCGATGGCTTCCAGCAGCACGTCCGGCTTCAAACCACGCAGGGAAAAGGCGTGGTCGATCTTGGAGCGGCCGGCGAAGGCGGCATCATACGTGATGACCGGGAAGGCGGCCACCTCTTCCAGGGTGATCGGCTTGGATTTCAGCAGCGGATGCTCCTGCGGCACCACCACCACGTGCTCCCACTGGTAGCACGGCAGGGTAATCAGGCCGTCGATCGCGGCAATCGACTCGGTGGCAATGGCCAGGTCGGCCTGGTCGCGCTGCACCATCTCCGCGATCTGGCGAGGATTTCCTTGCAGCAATGACAAACGCACTTTGGGATACTTCTGCATGAAGGCCTGCACCACTTTCGGGAGCGTATAGCGCGCCTGGGTATGGGTGGTGGCGATGGTAAAGCTGCCGGAATCCTGGGCCGCATACTCCTTGCCGATGCGTTTCAGGCTGTCGATCTCCTGCATGATCAGTTCCACCGACTGCAACACCAGCCGGCCCGGCTCGGTCAGGCCGCGGATACGCTTGCCGTGGCGGGTGAAGATGTCGACGCCCAGCTCTTCTTCCAGCTCGATAATGGCCTTGGAAACCCCCGGCTGAGAGGTGAACAGCGCCTTGGCGGCATCGGTCAGGTTGTAGTTCTGGCGGACGGCTTCTCGTACGAATCGCAGTTGATGAAGGTTCATTGTCAGTCTCTAAAGCTTTCCCAGCCCATATTTTACGCTGATGCTTATACCCAAACTGCATATAAGCAAATAAAGACTAAGTCGTTTGGAATAAAGCTCCAGTTTATTACCATTGAAGCTACTTTGGGCCATGCCTTACTGGGAAAGCTATGTATCAATACGATCAATACGACCATCTCATCGTGCGGGAACGCATTGCGCAGTACCGCGACCAGGTGCGCCGCCGCCTGAGCGATGAGCTGACCGAAGCCGAATTCCTGCCGCTGCGCTTGCAAAACGGCTTGTACATGCAGCGTCACGCCTACATGCTGCGTATCGCCGTTCCCTACGGCCTGCTGGCCTCCAAGCAAATGCGCATGTTTGCCCATATCGCCCGCAAGTACGACCGCGGCTATGGCCACTTCACCACCCGCCAGAACATCCAGTTCAACTGGGTCAACCTGGAAGACACGCCGGACATCCTGACCGACCTGGCTTCGGTGGAGATGCACGCCATCCAGACTTCCGGCAATTGCATCCGCAACGTGACCTCCGACGAACTGGCCGGCGTGGCGGCGGAYGAAATCATCGATCCGCGCCCTTATGCTGAGGTGCTGCGCCAGTGGTCCACCTTCCACCCCGAGTTCATCGCCCTGCCGCGTAAATTCAAGGTTGCCATCAACGGCGCCGTGGAAGACCGCGCCGCGATTGCCGTGCACGATATCGGCCTCACCGTGGTGAAAAACGAAGCAGGCGAAATCGGCTTCAAGGTGATGGTTGGCGGCGGTCTGGGCCGCACGCCGATCATCGGCACCACCATCCGCGAATTCCTGCCGCGCGAGCACCTGCTGACTTATATTGAAGCGATCATGCGCGTGTATAACCTGCACGGCCGCCGCGACAACAAGTACAAGGCCCGCATCAAGATCCTGCTGAAAGCCATCGGCGCGGAAGAATTCGCGCGCCAGGTGGAAGCCGAGTGGGAAGACCTGAAAGGCACCGAACAGACCCTGACGCTGGAAGAAATGGAGCGCGTGATCGCCTACTTCCAGCCGCACGACTATGCCACCCTGCCGAACGTGAATCCGGCAGCCGGCCACGAAGACAACAAGGCCTTCGCCAACTGGCTGAAGCGCAATGTGAAGCCGCACAAGGTCGCCGGCTATGCCGCCGTGATCCTGTCGCTGAAGAAGACCGGCGTGCCGCCGGGCGACGCGACCGCCGAGCAGATGGATTTCATGGCCGACCTGTCCGACCGCTACAGCTTCGGCGAACTGCGCGTGACTCACGAACAGAACATCGTGCTGGCCGACGTTGAGCAGTCCAAGCTGTTCACGCTGTGGCAGGAAGTCAAAGCCAAAGGCCTGGCAACGCCGAAYATCGGCYTGCTGACCGACATSATCTGCTGCCCTGGCGGCGACTTCTGCTCGCTGGCCAATGCCAAGTCGATCCCGATCGCCGCTTCCATCGCAGAGCGCTTCGACCACATCGACTTCCTGCACGATATCGGCGAGATCGAGCTGAATATCTCCGGCTGCATCAACGCCTGCGGCCACCACCACGTCGGCTCCATCGGCGTCCTGGGCGTGGATAAGGATGGCAGCGAATGGTATCAAGTGTCGATCGGCGGCGCGCAAGGCAATCACGCCGCGATCGGCAAGATCATTGGCCCGTCCTTCTCGGCCTTGCAAATGCCGGAAGTGATCGACCGCCTGCTGCAGGTCTATCTGCGCGAACGTACCTCGCCGGAAGAACACTTTGCTGACACCGTAACACGCATTGGCGTCGCCCCGTTCAAGGACTTTGTATACGCCACGCCGATTCATGAACAGGGCCGCCTGATTGGAGAAGATGAATATGCCTAAGCAGATTATCAAGGGCCGCGAAATCGTGGCGGACGACTGGATCGAGCTGCGCCTCGCCGAAGGTGAGGAAGCGGCGTCGGTCGCCGTCCCCGAGGGCAAAGTCATTGTTCCCCTGAGYGTGTGGAACGCCCAGCGCGAAGTCCTGGCCGCGCGCGCAGAAGTTGGCGTGTGGCTGGCACCGGACGACGATCCCTTCGCGCTGAAGGACGATCTGTCGAAATTTGCCGTTGTGGCAGTGGACTTCCCGAAATTCACCGATGGCCGCGGCTACTCCATCGCCTACAACCTGCGCGTACGCCTCGGCTACAAAGGCGAGCTGCGCGCGATTGGCGACGTGCTGCGCGACCAGCTGTTCTCCATGCACCGCGTGGGCTTCGACGCTTACGCCACCCGTCCGGACCGCAGCATCGAAGATGCGTTGAAAGGCCTGACCGTCTTCAGCGAAACCTACCAGGCTTCAGTGGACGTACGTAATCCCCTGTTCCGCCGCCATCTGCGCAGCGGTCCGGTGGAAACCACTGACGTCGGCTACGGGATCTGATCATGAGCGAGCTCGCCAACCGCGTCGCCGCGACGCGCGAAACGCTTGAGCGCATCGCGCGCGACTTCACGCCTGCTGTCTTCGCATCCAGCCTGGCTGCGGAGGACATGGTGCTGACGGATCTGATCTTGAAGAACAAGCTTGGCATCGGCATCTTCTCGCTGGAGACGGGCCGCCTGCACAAGGAAACGCTGGCGATGGTGGACCGCGTGAAGGAACACTACGATTACGACATCGCCCTGTTCCGCCCGCAGCCGGAAGCCGTCGACGCATACGTGTCGCAGAATGGTCTGAACGCCTTCTACGACAGCATCGAGCTGCGCAAGGAATGCTGCCGCATCCGCAAGGTGGAGCCGCTGGGCCGGGCGCTGAAGGACAAGAAATCCTGGGTAACCGGCCAGCGCCGCGCCCAGTCCAGCACCCGCGCCGAACTGGCGGTGCAGGAAGACGACGCAGCCCACGGCATGGTGAAGTTCAATCCGCTAGCCGATTGGTCAGAGGAAGAAGTGTGGGAATACCTGCGCGCCAATGGGGTGCCCTACAATGAATTACACGATCAGGGCTATCCATCGATCGGCTGCGAACCCTGCACCCGCGCCATCCAGCCGGGCGAGGATGTGCGCGCCGGACGCTGGTGGTGGGAGAACCCGGACTCCAAGGAATGCGGCCTGCACATGGTCGACGGCAAACTGATTCGCATCAAGAAGGTAAGCTAAATGAACGCACTAGTAGAACAACATGTAGTCAATTCGCGCCACCTGGACGCGCTGGAATCCGAAGCGATTCACATCTTGCGCGAAGTGGCTGCCGAGTGCTCCAATCCCGCCCTGCTCTTCTCGGGCGGTAAGGACTCCGTGGTGCTGCTGCGCCTTGCGGAGAAGGCTTTCCGTCCCGGCAAATTCCCCTTCCCGCTGGTGCACATCGACACCGGCCACAATTTCCCGGAAGTGATCGAGTTCCGCGACCGCCGCGTCGCCGAACTGGGCGAGCGCCTGATCGTGGGTTCGGTGGAAGACTCGATCAAGAAAGGCACCGTGCGCCTGCGCAATCCGCAGACCGACTCGCGCAATGCCGCGCAGGCCGTGACTCTGCTGGAAACCATCGCCGAACACGGCTTCGACGCCTGCATCGGCGGCGCGCGCCGCGATGAAGAGAAGGCTCGCGCCAAAGAACGCATCTTCTCCTTCCGCGACGAATTCGGCCAGTGGGACCCGAAGGCGYAGCGCCCGGAACTGTGGGACCTGTATAACACCCGCGTCCATCCGGGCGAGAACATGCGCGTGTTCCCGATCTCGAACTGGACCGAACTGGATGTGTGGCAGTACATCGCCCGCGAAAACCTGGCCCTGCCGTCGATCTACTTCGCGCACGAGCGCCAGGTGATCCCGCGTAACGGCTTGCTGGTGCCGCTGACTGACATCACACCGCCACGCGAAGGCGAAACGGTGGAGACGCAAGTCGTGCGCTTCCGTACCGTGGGCGATATCTCCTGCACCTGCCCTGTGTCTTCCGATGCAGCGGACGTGGACGCGATCATCGCCGAAACCGCAGTCACCCAGATCACTGAGCGCGGCGCGACCCGCATGGACGACCAGACGTCCGAAGCCTCGATGGAAAAACGCAAGAAGCAAGGATACTTCTGATGAACGCCCGTAACGAAAACCTGAGCGAACGCGGACTGCTTCGCTTCATCACCGCCGGTTCCGTCGACGACGGCAAAAGCACCCTGATCGGCCGCCTGCTGTTCGACAGCAAGGGCATCTTCGCCGACCAGCTGGCCGCCGTGTCGCGCGCCAAGCATAAGCGCACCGTGGGCGATACCATCGACCTGTCCCTGCTGACCGATGGCCTGGAAGCCGAGCGCGAACAGGGCATCACCATCGACGTGGCCTACCGCTACTTCGCAACGCCGAAGCGCAAGTTCATCATCGCCGATACGCCTGGCCACGAGCAGTACACCCGCAATATGGTGACTGGCGCGTCAACGGCCGACGCGGTGATCATTCTGATCGACGTGTCGAAAGTGAAGCTGCGCGAAGACGGTGGCGTGGACCTGCTGATCCAGACCAAGCGCCACTCCACCATCGCCCATCTGCTGCAGATCGAACACGTGGTCGTCGCCGTGAACAAGATGGACCTGGTGAACTACGACCAGGACGTGTACGACCGCATCGTCAAGGCTTACCGCGAGTTCGCCGCGACGCTGGGCATCAAGGACATCACCACCATTCCACTGTCCGCTCTGACCGGCGACAACGTGGTGGAAACGAGCGAAAAGATGGATTGGTACAAAGGCCCGACCCTGATCGAGCTGCTGGAAAACCTGTCCGTGTACGACGAATCGCACAATGACGCCTTCCGCTTCCCGGTGCAGCTGGTGGCCCGCCACAACGGCCACGAAGCCAACGACTTCCGCGGCTATATGGGCCGCATCGAAGCGGGCRGCGTATCGGTTGGCGACAAGCTGACGGTGCAGCCTTCGGGCCAGTCGGCCACTGTGAAAGACATCGTCACCTTCGACGGTTCGCTGACCACCGCATCCGCGGGCCAGTCGGTGACCATCGTGCTGAACGAATATGTGGACGTGTCGCGCGGCGATATGCTGGTATGCAGCAATCAGCCGGCTACCCTGCTGAAGCAGGTGAATGCCGATGTGTGCTGGCTGTCCGAAGAGCCGCTGGACCTGCGCCGCAAATACTGGCTGAAGCACGGCACCAAGCAGACCGCCGCCAAGATCACCAAAATCGATTCGATCCTTGACATCAACACGCAGCAGCGTCACGATGCAGAGGCGTTGAAGCTGAACGATGTGGCCCGTATCGGCATCACCGTGCAGCAGCCGCTGGCCGCCGATGCCTATGCAGACATCCGTGCCACCGGCGCCTTCATCCTGATCGACGAAGTCACGCACCAGACGGTTGCCGCAGGCATGATTCGCCTCGGCGAATAACACCACCGCAGCGCGATGTAGGGCGGATCATCCGATCCGCCGTGCTGCGCCAATGAATGCCAGGGAAAGCGAGCAGCATGCCAGCGTATGGAAAAGTTTATCTGATCGGGGCCGGTCCCGGAGCTCAGGATCTGATCACCATGCGCGGCGCACGCCTGCTGGCTGCCGCCGACGTCGTTCTCTACGATGCCCTCGTCACCCCGGAAATGCTGGAACTCTGTCCGCAGGCGGAAAAAATCTCGGTCGGCAAGCGCGCCGGGCAGCGCTCCGCCGCGCAGGAGTTCATCAACCAGCAATTGCTTGAATGCGCCGCGCGCGCCACGCTGGTGGTACGCCTCAAGGGGGGCGATCCCATGCTGTTCGGCCGCGCCGATGAAGAACTGCGCGCGCTGGAAGAACACGGCATCGAATGCGAAGTCGTACCAGGCATCACGACTGCCGTTGCTGCCGCTGCCGCCGCCAAGCAGCCGCTGACCAAGCGCGGCGTGGCCCGCAACGTCGCCTTCTTCACCTCTTCCACCGCGCCCGGCCATCCGGACGAAGTAGCCATTCCCTCCACCGACACGCTGGTGCAATACATGGGCGGCCGCGAAGCCATCGCCACCGCCCAGCGCCTGCTGGACCAGGGCCGTTCCGGCGACACGCCGGTGCTGGTACTGGAAAACGTCAGCCGCAGCGACCAGCGCATCGAACGCATCACGCTCGACCAGCTGGCGCATGGCCTGCACATGGCGCATGGCCCCGTGCTGGTAATGCTGGGCGACGCCATGGCCACGCGCCCCCACCAGCCAGCGGATGCCGATCACGGCAGCGATCTCCCCGCCCTGACCCGCAAACCGGTCTGACACCGGCGACAGTGTAAAATTGCCATCTCTTTATCGGGGAGATGACAATGCGATTTGCGGGACTGTTATTCCTGGCCCTGGCGGCCGGTCCAAGCCTTGCGCAGAACAGCGCTAATACGCCACTGACTGCCCTGCCCTATACGCCGGGACTTGACGTGGAAGCCATGGACCGCAGCGCCGATCCCTGCGCGGATTTCTACCAGTACGCCTGCGGCGGCTGGATGAAGAACAATCCGATCCCGGCTGACCAGAGCATCTGGAACGTCTACCGCAAACTGACCAACGACAACCAGCGCTACCTGTGGGGCATCCTGGACACGCTGGCGCAAGGCGGCGCCGAGCGTAATGCCGCTCAACAAAAGGCCGGCGACTACTTCGCCGCCTGCATGGATGAGAAAGCCGTCGACCAGCTGGGCGCCAAGCCGCTGAACGACTACTTCGCCCTCATCGATGGCATGCATGACAAGAAGGACTTGCCGCGCGTGCTGGGCCGCCTGCACATTGAAATCGCGAGCAGCATGCTGTTCGACTTCGGCTCCAACCAGGACTTCGCCGACTCCAACCAGGTGATCGCTTTCGCCAATGCGGCCGACCTCGGCCTGCCCGACCGCGACTACTACCTGAAGACGGACCAGAAATCGAAAGACATGCTGGCTAAGTACCGCGCCCACATCGCCCGCACGTTCGAGCTGCTGGGCGACTCCGCCGCGGCCGCCGGCGCGGCAGCCGACAAGGTGGTCAGCTTCGAACGCGTGCTGGCGCAAGCCTCGCTGTCGAAAGTGGACAAGCGCGATCCGTATAAGCTGTTCCACAAGGCGAAGCTGTCGGAGCTGCAGGCCATGACGCCAGCCTTCGCATGGAACGAGTATCTCGACGCGATCGGCGTGGCCGGCGTAAGCGAATTCAATGTGTCGGAGCCCATGTTCTATAAGGCGCTGAACGCTTCGCTGAAACGCATGCCGCTGGCCGACATCAAAACCTATCTGCGCTGGCACGTGGCGCGCGCCATGTCACCCTACCTGTCGAACGCCTTCGTCAACGAGAACTTCGGTTTCTACCAGAAGACCCTGCGCGGTGTGCCGGAGCTTCAGCCACGCTGGAAACGCTGCGTGCGCCTCGTTGACACCCAGCTGGGCGAAGCGCTGGGCCAGGAATTCGTCAGCCGCGCTTTCAGCCCGCAACTGAAGGAACAGACCCAGCACCTGACGCACCAGATCGAAGTCGCCATGAAGGAGGACATCGACTCGCTGAACTGGATGAGTGATGAAACCAAGCGCAAGGCACAGGAAAAGCTGGCCGCCGTCGCCAACAAGATCGGCTATCCGGACAAATGGCGCGACTACAGCAGCTATTCCGTGTCGCGCACCGATTTCGCCGGGAATCTGACGCGCGGCGTGGCGTTTGAAACGAAGCGCCAGCTGGCGAAGATCGGCAAGCCGCTCGATCGCAGCGAGTGGGGCATGACGCCGCCGACGGTCAACGCCTACTACAACCCGCAGATGAATGACATCAACTTCCCTGCGGGCGTGCTGCAGCCACCGCTTTACGACGCAAAAATGGACGCAGCGCCGAACTACGGCAACACCGGCGGCACCATCGGCCACGAACTGACCCACGGCTTCGACGATGAAGGCCGCCAGTTCGACGCCAAGGGC
>NZ_JBFRDW010000189.1:0-9169 GCF_052113985.1 Pseudoduganella sp. RAF53_2
ACCGTACAGTTCGTCGTAGCCGGCACCGCCAGTCAGCACGTCGTCGCCTGCGCCACCTTCCAGCGTATCGTTGCCGCGGCCTCCAAACAGGTAGTCGCCCACTGTGTCAGGGTGCCAGGCGCCATTGCTCCAGACTTCGCCGGCACGCAGGTAATCGTTGCCATCCCCGCCGTCGAGATAGTCTTTGCCCCCGGCGCCATAGAAAAAGTCATCGGCTGCGGTACCGGTCATGGTGTCGTCGCCGCTGGTGCCCATGATCGGACGCTCGAGGGTTCCATTCTGCAAGTTCATGTAATCAAATGTAAGTTAGTTATTTTGCAACCATAACGGATTCGGGGCGTTTCTGCAATGCACCAATTTTCCTAATACAATGTTGCAATGGATACCGCTACACAACCCGCGCCGCGCGCCGCCTATCTGGGCGGGCTGGCGATTGCCGTTGGCGGGGCAGTCCTGTTTTCCACCAAGGCGGTGGTTGCCAAGCTGCTCTACCGTTACCACATCGACGCGGTCACCCTGATCGCCTTCCGCATGCTGTTTTCGCTGCCTGTTTTTGCGGCAGTGGCGCTGTGGAAGATGCGCAGCGAGCCGCCGCTGACCAGGGCGGACCGCTGGCGGCTGATCGGACTGGGCCTGGTCGGCTATTACCTCTCCAGTTTTCTCGACTTTCTCGGCCTGCAGTACATCAGCGTGGGCCTGGAGCGGCTGATCCTGTTCCTGACGCCGACTTTCGTGCTGCTGATTTCCTCGACCATGCTGAAGCAGCACATCAGCCGCCGGCAGTGGGCGGCGCTGCTGCTGTCCTATGCGGGCATCGTGCTGGTGTTCGTGCATGACCTGCAGGGCGGCGGCAATGTGGCGCTGGGGTCGACGCTGGTGCTGGGTTCTGCGATCGCGTATGGCATTTATCTGCTGGCTTCCGGCGAGATGGTGAAGCGGCTTGGTTCACTGCGTCTGGTGGCGTATGCGATGTGCGTGTCCAGCGTGGCCTGCATTGGCCAGTTCTTCGTGCTGCGTCCCGTTGCCCTGCTGATCCAGCCGGCGCCGGTATATTGGCTGTCGCTGGTGAACGGTATCCTGTGCACCGTGATGCCGGTGTTCATGACCATGATTGCCGTGCAGCGCGTCGGCGCGGGCGTGGCGTCGCAAGCGGGTATGATCGGACCGGTGTCCACGCTCTTCCTCGGCGCGGTGATCCTGGCCGAACCCATTACAGCCTGGCAGCTGGCGGGGACGACGCTGGTGCTGGCCGGGATTTATACGCTGTCCAAAGTGAAAGGTGAGAAGAAATGAAGCCGCGCATTGCCCTGATTGCCCACGATAAGAAAAAGGACGACATGATTGCGCTGGCGCGCGAATACGTCGATTTCCTGCGCCAGTGCGAGCTGTGCGCCACTGGCACCACCGGCGGCCGGCTGATTAATGAGCTGGGACTGTCGGTGGAGCGCAAGCATTCCGGTCCGCTGGGCGGCGATCTGCAAATCGGTTCCCTGCTGGTCGATGGCCTGATCGACGCCATCATCTTCCTGCGCGATCCGATGACGCCGCAGCCGCACGAACCGGACATCAACGCGCTGGTGCGCGCCTGCGACGTGCACAATGTGTCCTGCGCGACCAATCTGGCGACGGCCCATCTGGTGCTGTCCCAACTGGCGCAACAGATGGGAGAGGGCAAATGAGCAAAGCAATCCGCATGTTCCGCACCGGCGGACCTGAAGTGATGGAATACGTCGACGTCGATGTTGGCGCGCCCGGTCCGGGCGAAGCGACCGTCCGCCACGAAGCGATTGGCCTGAATTTCATTGACGTGTATTTCCGCACCGGCCTGTATCCTCAGCCGCTGCCTTCGGGTCTGGGCCAGGAAGGCGCGGGCGTGGTGGAAGCAGTGGGCGAGGGCGTAACCCATGTGAAGCCGGGCGACCGCGTGGCGTATGCGGGCCGTCCCAACGGGGCGTATTCGCAGAAGCGCAATATGCCTGCGGCCATCCTGCTCAAGCTGCCGGACAATATCGGCTTCGACACCGCTGCCGCCATGATGCTGCAGGGGATGACGGTGGAGTATCTGTTCCATCGCACCAGGCAGCTGAAGACGGGCGACACGATTCTGTTCCATGCGGCCGCTGGCGGCGTGGGCCTGATCGCCTGCCAGTGGGCGAAGGCTCTGGGTGTGAACGTGATCGGCACCGTGGGGTCGGACGAGAAAGCGGCGCTGGCGCTGAAACACGGCGCGTCGCATGTCATCAACTACAACACCGAGAACTTCACCGAGCGCGTGAAAGAGATTACGGGCGGGCAGGGCGTGTCCGTGGTCTATGACTCGATCGGCAAGGACACGTTTACCGGTTCGCTGGACTGTTTGCAGCCGATGGGCATGATGGTCAGCTTCGGTAATGCTTCCGGGCCGGTGGCGCCGTTTGCGCTGTCAGAACTGGCTTCGCGCGGTTCGCTGTTCGTGACGCGTCCGACGCTGTTCACCTATGTGGCCAAACGGGAGGATCTGGAATCCTGCGCGGCGTCGCTGTTCGATGTGGTGGGCAGCGGCAAGGTGAAGATCGATATCAACCAGCGCTATAATCTCGCCGATGTGGCGCAGGCGCATATCGATCTCGAAGCGCGCAAGACCACCGGTTCCACCATTATTCTTCCTTAATTGCCATGACCGATCAGGACCACGTAGACCAAGATGATGATGAAGGCCAGTCGCCCAAGTTTGGACGCCTGCTGGTGATTCTGCTGCTGGTTGTGGCGCTGATCGGCGTGCTGACTTTTGCCACTGAGGCGTACTACACCTGAGCGGCGGATCGATGATCCGCCCTACGCCTCAGCCGCGCCATCGTGGGGCGGATCATCGATCCGCCGCAAGCCGCGGCGTCAGCATCTTTCGATACACGATAAAGCCGGACCGCTCGGCGACCTTGTCATACAGGGCCTGGGCGGTGTGGTTGCTTTCGTGCGTCTGCCAGTAGACGCGCGCTGCGCCGTCCGCCTGCGCTGCCGCATACACCGCTTCGATCAATTGCCGCGCCACGCCTTGTCCGCGCGCGGCTTCGGCTGTGAAGAGGTCTTGCATGTAGCAGCTTTGGCCAATTGCCGTCGTACTGCGGTGATAGAGGTAGTGGGCAAGGCCGACCAGTTGGCCGTTCAATTCCGCCACCAGCGCGTGCACGGGCTCGTGCGCGTCGTGAAAGCGCGACCAGGTCGTGCGTGTAATGTCGTCGGATAGCGCGGTGGCGCCGGCGCGTCCGTAGAAGGCGTTGTAGCCGAGCCAGAGCGGGTGCCATCGCGCGAAATCGTCCGGCACGGCGGGACGAATGCGCAGCCCCGCGTTCATCGCGCGCTCCCGGACGTCGCCACGCGGGCGGGCGGGCGCGGTTGCGCCAGTGCGGACGGCGTCGCGGCGTTGGATGGCTGCGCGGCGACCGCCAGGGCGGCGAGGGGCGCGCGGATGGCGGGGCCGAAGGAAATTTGCGGGTTGGAGTAGCCGTCCGACTTGCCGGCTTCCTGCTCGCGCTTGAGGATCACTTTGCGCGCTGCGGCGTGGGCCTGTTCAAAGTCCAGGGTGACATTGCGTAGCTGTTCGTCGTACATGGCTTGTCCAAAGAAGGTAAGTTCGGATTTGCTGCCGCAGCCATAGGACGTGTGGTCGGCATCGGCCGCCGTCATCACCAGCGTGCTGTCGCCGGACAGCGGCTTGATCCAGCTGCCGGAATAGCAGGCGGACACGGAAATCACGCGATTGCGTACCCCCGCCTCGTCCAGCCAATCCTTGAGCAGTGCCGGCGTCAGTTCCTGCACGGTGAGCGGGTAGAAGCGTGCCGCCATCTCGCCGTTGGCGGCGCCGTGCGACGTCAAATGGATGAAGAGCACATCCTCGTCCGGGTCCATCAGCTGCGCCACGCGCGCGATGGCGCGGTGCAGGTTGAGCGGCGTGGCCCAGGGCAGGGTGCTGGCCGTTTCAGGGTGATTCACCAGCTGCAGTACACGGCCTTCCGCATCGAAGCGCTGCGCCATCACTTGCGCGACGACGCCGCTTTCACGCTTGAACACGTCCTGGTTGTAGGGGGCAAAGGTCAGCACATACATATCGACATGGCCAGGCCGTTGCGGTTTGAGTGCGGACAGTTGATCGGCCAGACGGCGCGACTGGGCCTCGATCGCTTCCTGCGTCAGCTCGAAACGGCGGACTTCTTCGCCGCTTTGCACCGGATACCAGAAATCCGCCGGACGGGCTGCCATCACCAGCGCCTGTCCCGCAATCAGCGCCATGATCGCAGTTGTCGACGGCAGTACCTCATGGTTGCCGCCTCGCCACAACAGCATCAGCTGCGGCAGCATTGCCAGCACGGGCGGCGCACTCCACAGCGCCCAGCCGGCCAGGGCGCCATAGCGCGCCGGGGCTTCGACGCGGGCGTGGATCATGGCCAGGTAGACCAGGCCCACGAGCAGGGACAGCGCCAGATTTTGCGCCTGCAGCATGGTGAACAGGCGGGCCGTGTCCGGTGCGGTGGCCGTGAGCACGCTGCCCGTGCTGCCGCGCACCAGCCAGGCGCACCACGGCAGCAGGGCCAGCATCAGCCAACCGCCGGCCAGGGCTTGCCAATAAAAGCTGGCGGGACCTTCGATGTAGAGACGCTGGAGCAGCACATCCACGCCGAGATTCAGCAAGAAGAGGGCGGCCATCATGCCCGGCCCGGTCGACAGGCCGGTCCAGCGCGGATGCATGCCGACAGCAGTGCGGGCGCCGGCGCGCAGCCATGCGACCAGACGAAGGAGGGCGGGAGCGTCAGTCATTGGCGCAATAAAAAAGCCGCCCAGCGGGAGCTGGACGGCAATGGTGGACGTTTATTTTACTGGATTTCGAGATCAACGCGGCGGGCCTTGCCGTTCTCACCTGGGAAGCCGGTGAAGGCGCTCTGCACCAGGGCAGGCATTACGGCGGGCGTGGACTGTTTGCGGCTGGTGTTCTGCACCGTCACTTCAAACAGCTTTTTGCCGGCCAGGCTGTTGATGCTCACGTTCAGCTGGCGCTCGTAGTTATGCCGGATCACTTCGCGGTATTCCATCGGGCCGCCCCAGAACCACGGGTCGTAATAGCCGCGGTAGAAGCCGTAGTAGCGATAACGATACGGCCAGCCAAAGCGCGGCCCCCAGGGACCGTAGCCGCCATAGTACGGCGACATGAACGGGTCGGCCTGCAACTCGCGGGTCGGGCGATCGATGGTCGAGAAGTGCATTGCCACTTTCAGCTTGGCGTCGGCAGGATTGGCGGCCTGGGTGAAGCCCAGCTTGGCGAGTTCATTGCTGACCATGCCCAGATAAGTACGGTGTTCCAGCGTATCCTCGGCCGGTGGCGGCGTTTCGAAGACGTAGCTTTTGTCCTGCAGGTCGGCAGGCCACTGGTGGAATACCGTCACGTCGTTATGCAGGGTCGTGGCGCATCCGCTCAGCAGCAGACCGGCGGCCGCTACGAGAAGTGTGGCTAGCGCTTTCATGGTCTTGCTCCCAAAATTCATGGTTTTCTACTTATTTGTCAGTTTATTACTGCAACAAGCGTTTCGCTTAATTATTACAGAATGTTACCGGGCACGGGAGAACAGAAAAGAAACGGACCTTGGCCCGCAGTTGGTAAAATAACCTTTCTTTGTCTTTGCTAGCCGAATCCCATGCGTACCGACAGCCCCCAGACGATCTACCGTAAAGACTACACCCCGCCCAGCTACCTCGTTGACACCGTCGAACTGGGCTTCGACCTAGACCCGGCCCAGACCGTGGTCGCCAACCGTGTGAAACTGCGCCACAACCCGGACAGTAAGAGCCGCGAGCTGGTGCTGCACGGCGAGGACATCGAACTGGTGGCCATCCGCATGAACGGCGTTGCATTGAAAGCGGACCAGTACATCCTCGGGAATAACACCCTGACCATCCGCAAGGCGCCGACGGAAGTCCTGCTGGAGATCGAGACTATTTGCGCGCCGGAGCAGAACACCACGCTGTCCGGCCTGTACACCTCGAACGGCAGCTTCTACACGCAATGCGAGGCGGAGGGCTTCCGCCGCATCACCTTCTTCCCCGACCGTCCGGACGTGATGGCCAGGTACACCGTGATGCTGCGCGCCGACAAGGACAAGTATCCGGTACTGCTGTCGAACGGTAACCTGATCGAAGAGGGCGATCTGGGTGATGGCCGCCACTACGCCAAATGGGAAGACCCGTTCAAGAAGCCATCCTATCTGTTCGCCCTGGTCGCCGCGCGCCTGGTGTGCCAGGAAGAGAGCTTCACGCTGGCCTCCGGCCGCGAAGTGCTGCTACAGGTGTGGGTGGAAGAGGGCAACCTCGATAAGACCGACTACGCCATGCAATCGCTGAAGAATTCCATCCGCTGGGACGAAGAGCGCTGGGGCCTGGAGCTGGACCTGGACCGCTTCATGATCGTGGCGGTGGGCGACTTCAATATGGGCGCCATGGAAAACAAGGGCCTCAACATCTTCAATACCAAGTTCGTGCTGGCCAACCCGCGCGTGGCGACCGACGTCGATTACGCCGGCATTGAAGCCGTGGTGGGCCACGAATACTTCCACAACTGGACCGGCAACCGCGTGACTTGCCGCGACTGGTTCCAGCTGTCGCTGAAGGAAGGCCTGACCGTGTTCCGCGACCAGGAATTCAGCGCCGACATGATCGGCAACGACACCGGCCGCGCCACCACGCGCATCGACCAGGTGCGCACCTTGCGCCAGGCGCAGTTCCCGGAAGATGCAGGGCCGATGGCGCATCCGGTGCGTCCCGACTCCTTCGTCGAGATCAACAACTTCTACACGGTCACCGTGTATGAAAAAGGCGCGGAAGTAGTGCGCATGTACCAGACCTTGCTGGGCCGCGAAGGCTTCCGCAAGGGCATGGACCTGTACTTCGAGCGCCACGACGGCCAGGCCGTGCAGTGCGACGATTTCCGCGCTGCGATGGCCGATGCCAATGACCGCGACCTGGCCCAGTTCGAACGCTGGTACAGCCAGGCCGGTACGCCGGTGGTGTCGGCGAAGGGCCATTACGATCCGGCTTCGCGCAGCTTCACCTTGACGCTGGCGCAGCACTGCCCGCCAACCCCGGGCCAGGATAAAAAGCAGCCTTTCCACATTCCGGTCGCCGTGGGTCTGCTGGGCAATAGCGGCAAGGATATGGCGCTGATTATCGATGGCCGCGAGCGCGGCACGACGGTGGTGCTGGAGCTGACCAAGGCCGAGCAGACCTTCACCTTCAGCAATGTGGTGGAGCGCCCGGTGCCGTCGATCCTGCGCGATTTTTCGGCGCCGGTGGTGCTGGAATATGCCTACACTGATGACGAGCTGCTGCATCTGTTCCGCTACGACAGCGATCCGGTGAACCGCTGGGAAGCCGGCCAGCGCCTGGCGATGGAGCGCCTGCTGTCGCTGACGGGCGCCGTGTCTTCGGGCCGCAAGCTGGAACTGGACGACACCTATCTGGAAGCCCTGCGCGCGCTGCTGACGGACGATAAACTCGATCCGGCCTTCCGCGAGCTGGCGCTGATCCTGCCGTCGGAAACCATCATTGCCGAAGCGATGGAAGTGGTGCATCCGCAAGCCATCCACACCGCGCGCCAGTTCATGCGCCATGCCATCGGCAACGCGCTGAAGGATGATCTGCTGGATGCATATCACGACAATGCCACGCCCGGCCCATACAGCCCGGATGCGGCATCGGCCGGCAAGCGCGGGTTGAAGAATCTGTCGCTGGCCTATCTGCTGGTGCAGCCGAACAAGGACGCCATGAAGCTGGCGGAGGAGCAGTTCGACAAGGCCACCAATATGACGGACCGCGCGTCGGCCATGGTGTCCATGATCCACACCGGCGCCGACGTCAGCCAGCGCCTGGACACCTTCTATTCCGAGTTCACCGGCGAAGCACTGGTGGTGGACAAGTGGTTCACCATGCAGGCCACCGCACCCCATACCGACGTGGCGCGCGTGCGCGAACTGATGAAGCATCCGGCCTTCACGCTGAAAAATCCGAACCGCGCGCGCAGCCTGCTGTTCGCCTTCTGCAATGCCAATCCGCCGCAGTTCCACGCGGCCGACGGCAGTGCTTACGAGTTCTGGGCCGAACACGTGATCAAGCTGGATGCGCTAAATCCCCAGGTCGCCGCGCGCCTGGCGCGCTCGATGGACCGCTGGCGCCGTTACGCGCCGGAGCTACAGATCCACATGCGCACCGCGCTGGAGAAAGTCGCCGCTGCGCCGAAGCTGTCCAACGACGTGATGGAAGTCGTGAGCAAGGCGCTGGCAAACTAATTCAACACAACTAGGGAAAACATGAAACGCATCAGCCTTACCCAACATCTGGTGGAAGAACAACGCCAGCACAACACGATCCCTGCCGAGCTGCGTCTGCTGATCGAAGTGGTCGCGCGCGCGTGCAAGACGATTTCGCACAGCGTGGGCAAGGGCGCACTGGGCGACGTGCTGGGCGCGCTGGAAACCGAGAACGTGCAGGGCGAAGTCCAAAAGAAGCTGGACGTGATTTCCAACGAAATCCTGCTGGAAGCGAACGAATGGGGCGGCCATCTGGCAGCCATGGCGTCGGAAGAGATGGAATCGATCCACCTGATCCCGAACCGCTATCCGAAGGGCGAATACATGCTGGTGTTCGATCCGCTGGACGGCTCCTCCAACATCGACGTGAACGTCTCCATCGGCACCATCTTCTCCGTGCTGAAGGCGCCGGACGGCATGACCACGCCGACCGAAAAAGACTTCCTGCAGCCGGGCACCAAGCAGGTCGCCGCCGGCTACGCTGTGTACGGCCCGCAGACCATGCTGGTGCTCACCACCGGCAATGGCGTGAACTGCTTCACGCTGGACCGCGAGATGGGTTCCTGGGTGCTCACCCAGCGCAATATGCAGATCCCGGCCAAGACCAAGGAATTCGCGATCAATATGTCGAACCAGCGCCACTGGTATCCGCCGGTGCAGCGCTATGTGTCCGAACTGCTGGCCGGTTCCACCGGTCCGCGCGGCACCGACTTCAATATGCGCTGGATCGCGTCCATGGTGGCCGATGTGCACCGCATCCTGAACCGCGGCGGCATCTTCATGTATCCGGCCGACGTGCGCGACCCGTCCAAGCCGGGCAAACTGCGCCTGATGTACGAAGC
>NZ_JBFRDW010000190.1:0-15968 GCF_052113985.1 Pseudoduganella sp. RAF53_2
GCCAGCTGTCCAAAGGGCGCCCGCCGATATTCAGCGGATACGACACCACCGCCGAGTACCATTGCATGAAGTAGGCGCCAAGGCCGCCGATCACRCCACCCGCCAGCGTCCACGGCGCCACATGATCGGGAGGCGCGCCCAGCGCTTCAGCCAGGCCATCGACCGTAAAGGGCGCATAGGCATCAACACTTACCCACCCGGCCGCCCTCACCTGCTTCACGGCCGCCAGCAAGCCCTCGGCCGTCGGATACTCGGCCAGCAGGCCGTACAGCGGCGCGCTCACGCTTCCTCCTTGATCAGATGACGCATCTCGCTCATCGAAATCGCGGGCAGCACGCGCACGAACACCAGGAACAGCCAGGCGAACATCGCAATGGACCCAAACAAGGTAATCCAGTCCCAGATCGTGGGATAGAACATGCCCCAGGCCGACGGCATAAAATCGCGGTGCAGGCTGGACACCACGATCAGGAAGCGTTCCATCCACATTCCCACATTGACCAGAATGCTGGCCGCGAACAGCAGCAAAACATGGTGCCGCGCTTTACGCCACCAGAACAGCTGCGGCGTGAGCAGGTTCAGGGCCATCATCGACCAGTACACCGGCGCATAGGGGCCGGTCCAGCGATTGATGGTCATCGCGGCTTCGAATCTATCGCCGCTGTAGAATGCGGTAAAGATCTCGCTGGCGTAGCCGTAAGCAACCAGCCAGCTGGTTGCCAGCAGCACTTTGGCCGCGTTGGCAAGATGTTTTTCGGTGATGAAATCTTCCAGCGCGAAGGCCCGGCGCAAGGGAATTGCCAGTGTCAGCGTCATGGCGAAACCCGAATACAGCGCACCCGCGACGAAATAAGGCGGAAAGACCGTCGAGTGATAGCCCGGCGTGTTGCCGACTGCGAAATCGAGCGACACTACGGTATGCACCGACACCACCAGCGGAGTCGCCAGTCCGGCCAGCAGCAGATACGCGCTTTCGTAGCGCGCCCAATGCCGCGCTTCGCCGCGCCAGCCCAGGGCGAAGAAGCCGTATATCAGCTGCCGGGCGCGCCGCACGGGAGCGGCGCCGGCCCTGTCGCGCAGGGTGGCAAGATCCGGAATCAGCCCGACATACCAGAACAGCAGCGATACCAGCAGATAAGTGCTGATGGCGAACAGATCCCACACCAAAGGGCTGCGCCATTGCGGCCACAGATTCATGATGTCCGGGTACGGGACCAGCCAGTAGAAGAACCACGGCCGTCCCAGATGCAGTATCGGAAACACCCCCGCTATCGAGGCCGCGAACAGGGTCATCGCCTCGGCAAACCGGTTGATCGAGGTGCGCCAGCGCTGGCGCAGCAAGAGCAGCACGGCCGAAATGAAGGTGCCCGCGTGACCAATGCCGATCCACCATACGAAATTCCCGATCGCGAATCCCCATGCCACCGGAATATCCACGCCCCAGATGCCAATGCCTTTCCAGAACAGCCAGCAGATCGCTCCGAAGAACATCAGCATGCCTGCAAACGTGAACAGAAAACCGCTCCACCAACGCCAGCCCGCCTGCCGCGCCAGGACCTCGTCCGCGATCTTGTCCGAAATGCTGGCATAGCTCCAGCCGGGACCCAGCAACTCGGAGCCGGGCGATTGCGGTGGGGAGGACGGCGTGTTCATGCGAGCCCCCCGTCGACATTGCGCACCCGTGCCGCATAGCTAGTGCGTGGACGTGTATTCAGCTCGCCCAGCAAGGCGTAATTCAGCGGCGAGGCTTTGGCGCGGTTCACGGCACTCGCTGGATCATTCAGGTCGCCGAACACGATCGCGTTAGCCGGACAGACCGCCTGGCACGCCGTCACCACCTCACCATCGCGTAACGGCCGGCCTAGCTGCTCGGCGTCCAGTCGCGCACTGGTGATCCGCTGAAGGCAGTAATTGCACTTCTCCATCACGCCGCGGCGCCGCACGGTCACCTCGGGATTCTGGCGCGCCGCGTCGGCCGCTCCATTGCTTGCGTACTGAAGAAAATTGAAGCGCCGCACCTTGTACGGGCAGTTGTTCGAACAAAAGCGCGTGCCGACGCAGCGGTTATACACCTGTACATTGATGCCCTCCGAATCGTGCTGGGTGGCGCCAACCGGGCATACGGCTTCGCATGGCGCGTCTTCGCAGTGCATGCACGGCACGGGCTGGAAGATGCCGCCGCCATCGGTATAGCGGTCCACGCGTATCCAGTGCATGATGCGGCCGCGCCGCACTTCCTCTTTGCCGACCACCGGAATATTGTTCTCGGCCTGGCATGCCACCGAACAAGCGCCGCAACCGATGCAGGCGTTCAGATCGATTGCCATGCCCCATTTGTACGATTCGTAGGCGAATTGCGGATACAGCGTTCCGGACTTCTCCTTGTCGGCGGCGAAGTGCGGATTGCGCCGGAATTCCGCCACCGTCCCGCTGCGCGCCAGTTCGCGGCCTTCCATTTCCGTGACCTTTTGCGGAACGGCGAAATTGTGATGGCGGCCTGTCGGCGTCACGGTCAGCCACGCGGGGCCGCCGGAACGCGGACGCAGCGGATAAGCATCGAAACCGACGCCATTGCCTACAGCACCGGCCGCGCGTCGGCCATAACCCAGCGGCACGGTCAGGCATCCTTCGGCGTGGCCATGATGGACCCATACCGGCCCTTCCACCGCGCGCTCATCCCCGCCGAGGCGCACGATGTCGCCGCTCGCCAGGCCCAGACCCCGCGCTGTCGCTGGGCCAATCAGAACGGCGTTGTCCCAGGTGATGCCGGTGATCGGTGATGGCAGTTCCTGCAGCCAGCCATTGTTCGCCAATTCACCGGCACCAATCGCCGCCCCCGAGCAGAACACGGCAGGCAGCGCATGCCGCGCCAGAGGAGGGTCAGGCGGCAACGGCAAGACCGACAGCGCCGGCAGCGACATCGCACTGGCGGCACTGCCATCGATCACGCCTTGCTGCAGCGCGCCAGCCCAGAACGCATCGAAACCCCCATCGCCGCGCAAGCGCCGCCATGTGCGCTGAACCAGCGCCTGCCCCGGCAGCCCCGCTTCTCCGTTGAACCATGCCAGCACCGAATGCACCGAACGGCCACCATACAGCGGGTCGATCACCGGCTGTACGATGCCCGCCGTGCCATCGGGGACACGCACATCGCTCCAGTGCTCAAAGTTGTGCGCGGCGGGAATATGCCATGTGCTGACGCGCGCTGTCTCGTCGCGGTACAGGCCGAGGTGAACGGAACAGGGAACGCGGCGCAGCGCCTGCGCAAATTTAAGCGCACCCGGAGCGTCGTAGACAGGATTCACTTCCGCCATCAGCAGGGTTTCGACTGCGCCCGTCTGGATGTCCGCCACCAGAGAAGCCATCGATGCGGCATGCGATTCCGGACGTGCTTCGACTGGCGCAATGGGCTGTAGGGTGCGGCCCATATTCCCAAGCTTTGCGTTCAAGGCCAGGATAATGGCCCGCGCTTCCGGTCCAAGTGCACCGCCGCCCACGACCAGACTTGTGCCGCGATGGCGCTCCAGTGCGCCGATCAGGGCATGCTCCCAACGCGACACTGCGCCGTCAGCCGTGCTGGCCGGTGCGCCGCAGACCTCAAAATGGGCGCCGATACGGGCTACCATGGCCTCGATCCGGCACGGGGCCAGCGCCAGTCGATGATCGGCAGCGATGCCCGTCAGCGATGGACAGGCTTCGACCGCATACAGGCGGCGCGCAAATTTCGGATCGATGGCGCTGCGGCCCCGCACAAACTCGCGCACACATGCCACGCTGGCGCTTCCATGGCCAAGGAAGTCGGCATCAAAACTCACGATCACTTCAGCTTGCGCGGGCTTCAGCACGAAGTCGACCGGACGGCCAAACGCCAGCCGCGCGGCGGCCAGTCCAGCGTCATCGTGCAGCGGATCGTGCTGGTGCCAGCGTGYGGCCGGATACCGGACCAGCAACTGCTCCAGTTGCGCGGCCAGCGTTGGCGAGGTGACTGTGCCGGTCAGAATGCGCAGCCCAGCGCCACCATTCTCCTGCCATGCCGCGCGGCGTGGCGCCAGCGCCTGCTCCAGCATCGTCCAGTCGGATACCTCGCCGGCACGCATGACCAGCTGCGAGCGTTCCGGGTCCCACAGTTGCAGGATCATCGCCTGCGTCTGCGCATCCGTGGCGCCAAAGCTGGCAGGATGATGGGGATTGCCTTCGACCTTGATCGGCCGCCCCATTTCGTTCTTGACCAGCACCCCGGCGCCGTAGCCGTTGCGTACCACGCTGGTCGCATAATACACAGGCTGCCCCGGCACGGACTGCTCCGGAGCGCGCACATAAGGCAGAATCGGTTCCGCCGGCGGCCCGCTGCATCCGGCGCCGGCCAGCGCTGCTGACGCCGCCATCAGCTTGAGCACCCGCCGGCGGCCCTCGAAGTCCGCTTCAGCGTGAATGGGAATGCGTCGGTAGGCGGCCATGATCAGCGATGGCATGTCGAACAATCGGTCAGCCGGCRCTGGCTGTTGATGTGCAGAAGACGCTGCAGGCGCTGCTGCTCTTCGGCCGTCAACGGCGCGCCGGGCTCCATGGCAAACACGCGGTTGAGCGGGCCGATATGATGCGTATCGCTGCGATGGCAGGCCAAGCACCACTGCATATCCAGCGTGGCCTCGCGCTTCATGAGCGGCATCTGATCGACACGGCCGTGGCAGCTCAGGCACGCCACGCCCTTCGCAATGTGGATGCGATGGTCGAAGTACACGAAGTCCGGCAGGTCGTGCACGCGCGTCCAGCGCAGCGGCTTGCCCGACGCCGCGCTGGCGTGCAGCGGCGCGAACACCGGTTCATTGCGGAATAGCTGAGAATGGCAAGTCAGGCAGGTCTGGCTGGAAGGCAGTCCGGCAAAGGAAGAACGCTCCACACTGTTGTGGCAGAAGCGGCAATCAATGCCATCGTCGCCGACGTGGTGCTTGTGGCTGAAGGGAATGGGCTGCGGCACCGGCTCATTCAGCGCGGAAGCCGGGGTAATGGCCCAGCGCAGCAGAATCGTCACGCCAATCAGCAGGCCAACGGCCAGCAAGGCGCCAGCCTTAAGCAGCAAAACAGTGTGGGGACGAAACGCTTGCGGCATGGGATACCTGTGGGCGGCATAGCGGCGACACAGTCGATTCTGGCAGCAATCCCCTTGCCCCGGCGCTAGCTTGCCCGGCAGTATTAAGCCACAGCCAGACCGGTCCGCGTACGCCGAGATCAGGCTTTCGTTGATGGTCGACAGGCAAAACGGCACGCCGAACTCAGCCGCAGCATGTGGCGCTTCATTTCTCCGATCGGCCAGGTCATGCCCAGCAGCCCCATGGAGGCGATTGCCAACGGGATAGTCGCCGCCTCGGCGCTCGTTCAGCCGCCAATATTGCGGAAGGGATCGAGCGCCAGGTCGATCAGGCGACGTTCACGTACCACAATTTCGGCCGTGGCAGTCATGCCGTAGCGCAGCGGATAGGCGATATCGCCCACCTGGTAGCGGTCCTGATCCAGCGTGACGCGGCCTTCATACACCGGCTGCTTGGTCTGCGCGGACGGCTTGGTGGCCGGCGAAATGAATTGCAGCGTGCCGCGGATCAGGCCATAGCGCTGATAGGGAAAGGCGTTGAACTTCAGCTGCACAGTCAGGCCTTCGCGCAGGAAAGCGCGGTCGTGTTCGGCGATTTCAATCTTGAGGATAGGTTTGGCGTCCTTGGGAGCGATGCCGCCCAGCGGCGCGTTGGCCTGGATCTTGTCGCCGGCCTGGGTCGAGGTCACGTCGGTAATGACGCCATCCACGGGTGCCACGATCAGCAGGAAATTGTCTTTGTCGATGTTCTCGAACTTGATGCGCGCCGCCGCCTCGGCCACCAGACGCGCTGTCTGGACTTGCAGGCGCAGCTTGTCTTCGGCGTTGGCTACTTCCCGGTCGGCTGCTTCCGATTGCAGGCGCAGCTTGCTCAATTCCTGTCCGCTGGTTTCCAGCTGCGATTTGGCCTGCGTGGATTCCAGGCTTTGCCGGGCGGACAGTTCAGACAGCCGCGACTGTGCCACGCGCACCGCATTCTCGGCCGCCAGCAGCGCATTCTTCTTGCCTTCGACCTGCAGTTGCGACACGCCACCGCCACCCGCCATGGCAAACAGGCGCGTGTATTTGTCGGCTTCGTCCTTGGCGGCGTCACGGGCGCGCCGCGCGTCATCCAGATTGGTGCGCGCTTCCTGCTGCTGGGCGGCCTGCCCCTGGGACAGCTTGCTGGTGCCCTCCGCCATGCGGCGTTCGTGCTGGCGTTCTTCGACTTCGGTAGCTTCGCGCAGCGCTGCGGCGCGGCGCTCCATCATGGCTTTCTTGTCGGGGAACTCCTTCCAGTCGCGTTCGGCGTCCTCCAGCTTCAGGCGGGCCTCCAGCGCATTCCGGGCGGCTTCAATGGCGCCGCGCGCGTACAGCCGCGCCACGACATCGCCTTTGTTGACCGGCTGGCCTTCTGCAATGAAGATATTGGCCAGTTCACCGTCGATGGGCGCATACAACCGACGCACGTCGGAGGCCGGCACCAGCGTGCCGCCCGCCGTCACCAGCACGTCGGCATGGCCGAAAAATGACCAGACCAGGCCGGCAAACACCAGCGCCACCATCGTGTACACGGTCGCCTGCGTGTAGCGCCAGGGGTCGGCCGTCAGAATGGCGATGCCTTCTGCGCTGTGCTCATCCAGCGCTTCATTGAGCGGTTTAAGGGTTTGCTGACTCATGGCCGTATTGACCTCCAACGAGAGCAAGCTTGCGCGCATCGCTGAGCGCATCGGCGTAAGCGTCGCGGAATGCAGGCACGTGGGACGACATGGTGACGAATGCGCTCTGGTAAACTTCGTTCTGGCTTTCAGCTCCGGGTTGTTGCGGCCCGACTGGCGCATGGCCGCGACCTGGGCAGTGGCCTGCTGGAACTGGCGGGCCTTGAGCGCAGCGATCCAGCCTGGCAGGCCGGCTTTCAGCTGCGCTTCCAGGGCCAGGGCGCGCAGCTTGTTGTTGCCTTGATCGCTGGCCAGCGCTTCGTTGGCGACGGCGGCGGCCTGGGCGTAATGACTGTCCGCCAGCAGGCCCGTGACCTCGCGCTCAGCCCCGCCAATGCGCGACAGGCCCCACGCCAGCACGATCACGACCGCCAGTGCGATAAAGGCGTAGCGGCGGGCGTGGGTCATGTCGGGCTGTCCCTTGCCGCCAAGCGCCGTGTACAGGCCGGACACCAGCACTGCCACTTTGCCCTGCGGCGCCGGCGCTTCGTCGGTGGGCGCGCTGGCGGCATCGGAAGGCTCCGCCTTGGCCGGCAGCGGGTCTGCGCAGAAAATGTTGAGGAAGGAGTCGGCGGCGGCGACAAACGTGGTTTTGTCCGCATCGGCAGCGGCCCGGCTGCTGGCCGTGGTCAGCGCGGCGATCTGGGTCAGGGTCGGATCGGGTGGCGGCGACTCCCATTCCATGCCCAGCCGATAGACGAAGTGATGGCCGCCGAATGCCAGCACGTCGCCTTCATGCAGCGCCACGGCTTGTTCCTCCAGCCGCGTGCCGTTGACGAATGAGCCGTTGGTGCTGCCCAGGTCTTCAACAAAGGGCTGCCCGCCTTTAAGGAAGATATGCGCATGGCGCCGCGACAGATAATGCACCTGGGCCGGATTGGTGTCGCGGTAGCGGGCAAAGGTGGCGTCGGCCTTGCTGATCATGAAGGGGAATTCCGTGACCACGATTGACTGCAGGTCGGTGGGCTCATGCTCCGGCGTCAGCATCAGGCTGGCCAGGCGGGCGCGTGGCGGCTGTACCGCACCGGCCTCCAGCTGCACGCGATAGGACAGCGATTTGCCAAAGGCCAGCACATCGCCGCTCTTCAGCCGGCTGATGGAATGCTGCACCGGGACCCCGTTGACGGTTGTGCCATTCTTGCTGCCCAGGTCCGCCAGATAAACCGCTCCGCCCTCGCAAAATATGCGGGCATGGCGGCGCGACAGGCTCCCCGCCAGTTCCGGCGGGTAGGATGCAAATGGCGCTTCCGTGCGGCCCACGGCAAACAGCGGGTCGTGGATATGGATGGTTTCCAGTTCGGGATGCGCAACCGGTTCCAGCACGATCATCAGCTGCCGTCCCGGCGGTGGCCGGGCTGTGGCGATGGCTGCATCGGGCGCCATGGTGAGCCGGCCTCCTTAGCTTCGCGCCTCGGCGCGCACGTCCACCGGCGGCCAGCCACCACCCAGCGCCTTGTACAGCGTAACGGTGTCGGCCAGGATTTGCTGGTGGATGGCCAGCAAGGCCAGTTGCGCGGCCAACAGTGTGCGTTCGGCCTCGAACACTTCCAGCTGCGTCACCAGGCCTTCCTTGAGCTGGGCTTCAACCTGTGCGGCGACAATAGTCAGACGGTCGGACTGTTCTTGCAGCTCCATGCGCTGACGCCGGTGGGCATCCAGATTGACCAGGGCATTTTCCACCTCCTCGAAGGCTCCGATGACAGTGCGCCGGTACGTCTGCTCGGCGACCTCGCTCTGCGCCTGGCTGGTTTTGATGCGCGCCTTCACCCCGGGATCGAAGATCGGGAAGTTAATGCTCGGCATAAGGCCGAAAGTGAAAGACTTCATCAGCGAACTGAGGGCAAAGCTCGCGGTGCCGCCATGTCCCGTCATGCTGATGGACGGCAGCTGCGCCAATTTGGCCTGACCGACCAGATTGTAGGCTTCCAGCACGCGGTATTCGGCCGCCACCACATCGGGGCGTCGCTTGAGCAGCTGCGACGGCAGGCCTTCCGGCACGACCGGCAAAGCCACGCGCTGCGTCAACGAACCCTGCGGCACCTTGAATTCGCCGGCTGGCGTGCCAAGCAAGGTCGCCAGTGCGTTGCCGGACACGGCGCGCAGACGATCCAGTTCGATCAGGTCCCTGCTCAGGCGATTCAGCTCCGCGCGCTGCTGCAGCACCCGCGTTTGCGGCACCAGTCCATTCTGCAGCATGGCTTCATACGTGGCCAGGATCTGCTTGTTTTTCTCCAGCGCCTGCTTTTGCTGCCTGATCTGCTCGTCGAATTGCAGGATCTGGAAATAAGTGGTCGATACATCCGACACCATGGTCAGATAGCCGGCCCTCCAATCCGCTTCGGACGCCTTGAATTCCGCTGTCTGGGCTTCCACTCCTTTCGCCGTTTTGCCCCAGATATCAATGTCCCAGTTCACCTGCGTGGCGAGGTTGAACTGTTTGCTGAACGGCTGGCCCGTGCTTTTCTCGAAGCTGGCGCCTGCACCGGCATCGAGCGTCGGCAAAGCGCCGGCGCGGGCTTCCTCAATGCCCGCTTGCGCTACCTTGGTCCGTGCTGCCAGGATCTTGAGATCGTAGTTCCCGGCCAGCGCGCGGCTTACCAGTCCATCCAGATAGGGATCACGGAACTGCTTCCACCAGTCCTGCTCGATGATCACGGCTGGCTTCACGGGCAGATTTTGCTGGCTGGACCACGCGTCTTTGGATGGCATATCCGGCGTCTGGTACGGCTTCATGCTGACATCGGCGCAGGCGGACAGCAGCGCCGCGACAGCAAGGGATCGAATAATCGGCTTCATACGCGCGTCTCCCAACCCTTTGAATCGACAAATACCTTGAACAGACCGGCATCCAGGTGACCGGCGCGACATTCTTCCGCGATCAGATCCAGGGCGCGCTCGGACGTAATGGCCTGCTTGTACGGGCGGTCGCGCGCCGTCAGGGCATCGTAAATGTCGCTGATGGTCAGTATGCGCGTTTGCAGGCTGATTTGGCCACCATGCAGGCCCATCGGATAGCCGGAGCCATCCAGCTTTTCGTGGTGGCCGTGCGCGATGGCGGGCACGCCGGACAACTCGCGGGTCCAGGGAATCAGGATCAGGAAGGCATAGGTGTCGGCCACGTGCGCCTCGATCTGGCGCCGTTCGTCGGGCGTCAGGCAGCCCTTGGAGATCGACAGTGCGGTGAATTCATCATCGCTCAGCAGGCGGAAGCCGGATTCGTCCATCCCAACGCAGGCGTGGCAACGGATTGCCTCCAGTTCGCTCAACGGCTCGCTGTGCGAAATGGACGGCTCGTTGGCACGGCGGATGATGTCCATGAAGTCTTCCAGCCGCCGGCCCTCGTCATCCAGCTGCGCGATGATGCGTTCACGCTCAGCGCGCAACGCTGCCATCGTCAGTTCGCCCTGCAAATGGCGCTCTGTCAAATCGCGCCAGGCGTGCCGTTCGAAACAGGCGCGCGCGTAGCGGAAGCGCTGTTCCAGCAGGCGCATATCGGCGTGGTGCAGCTTCTTTTCCTTGCGCAGCACGTGTTCGCGTACGCCAACCTTGCCGAAATCGTGCAGTAGCGCCGCGTAGCGCAGCTCACGGACCTGAGCCGGGCCGAGCGCAGCACGGCGCAAAGCGGGATCGTCCGCATTGGGCAAGGCGATGGCCAGGTTTTCGGCGTAACGCGCCACGCGGAACGAATGGCCTGCCGTGACCGGGTCGCGTTCCTCGATTGCTTGCACCGAGGCGCAGACAAAGCCGTCCAGCAGGCCGCGTATTTCGGAATACAGCTGGAAGTTTTTCAGCGCGACGGCTGTTTCCGCGCACACCCCGGTGAGGATTTCGAGGTCCGCTTCCTGGAATGCATGCGGGTCCGACGACGTATCCACCTGCACCAGGCCAAGAACATCTTCGCAGAGAATCAGCGGCACACACATGACGCTGCGGATTGATTGCGCGACGATCGAGGCATGCGCGGAGAAATGAGCGTCCGCCAGCGTATCGACCGATAGAATGGCACGTTTCCGGTGCAGGACTTCGTCCACGATGGTGTAGGAAATGCGCACCTGCGCCGGATCTAACACCGTCCCGTCACGCCGCCGCGCCGCCACCGGCACGGGCGGATCGCTTTCCTTGTTGCGCAACATGATGAAGGCGCGCTCGGCCAGCGGGAACAGATCGAAAATGAAGTTCATGATCTTTTCGATCAGCGTGGCCTGGTCGGTCACCGCACCCAATGCGATACTTGCCTGCGCCATGGCGTGCAGCCGCTGTACGCTCTTTTCCAGATCGCTGCGGTCGGCGCTGACCGGGTCCAGTTGCGGCGTGAATTGGGTGGCATCGACCGAGCGCGTGATCAGTGTGGGTGTTTCGCCACGTTCCGGCAGCAGCAAGGAATGAAAGACCAGCTGTGCCGATGCCAGCGACAGTTCGTCGCCGTCGTGCAGGGCGTGCCATTCACCCGGCGCCAGGCGCTCGCCCAGCACGAAAGTGCCATTTCGGGAATGCAGGTCTTCAACCACATAGCGCGCGCCGCGGCGCTGAATGCGCGCGTGGCGGCGGCTGATGGTTTGCTCGGGAATGCACAGGTATTGATCCGCGCCCAGCGCATCCTGGCGGTCGCGGCCAATGACTACTTCATCGTGCAGAGGAAACACCGCGGGCTTGGTCGATGCCGTCCCCAGCCATTCAAGATAGGCCCTGACCGGGCCGCCCGGTTCTGGAAATGAGGCATTCGGTTCCATAGGCCCATCCGCACCATCCCATCACTTGACGGTGATTGTGATTTTCGGCGACTTCACCGGCGGCGTGTGCGGCACATGGTTTTCATCGCCCATCAGCAGCTGCAAGGTGTGCTTGCCGGGCGGAAGTTCCAGCATGGTTTCCGTTTCGCCCGCGCCGAAGTGCAGGTGGTTGCGGTCGGATGGAATCTCTTTCCCCGGCGGCGGCAGGTCGGTGTCGATCAGCAGGTGGTGGTGGCCGGTGTTGTTGAAGGCCACACCTTTCGGCGCCACGCCCATATAGCGCAGGCCGAACCAGACGCGGAACGGCTTGCCACCCTGGATCACCGCGCCGTCGGACGGCCAGCCGATGTAGCAGTAGGCATTCGCGGGAGCGTCCGCCGCACTGGCCGCCCCGCCGAAGATGGCAGCGGAAAAGGCCGCCGCAGCGAACAGATTGCGCATGATCGTCTCCTTCAGCGCACCGTGATTGTGATCTTCTTCGATTGCACGGGCGGGTTATGCGGGATATGGTCCTTGTCCCCCAGCAGCAACTGTAGTGTGTGCTTGCCGGGCGGTAGTTCAACGCGCGCCTCCGTCTCTCCCGCACCGAAATGCAGATGGTTGCGGTCGTTGGGGATCGCTTCAGTCAGTGGCGGCAGATCGGTGTCGATCAGCAGGTGGTGGTGGCCGGTATTGGCTACCGCAGTACCCTTGGGCGCAACGCCCATGTTGCGCAAACCCATACGGACCCAGAATTTGCCGCCATCGATGACGGTGCCGTCATGAGGCCAGATGAAATACACCTGCGCATTTTCGGGCGCCGCAGTGGGATCGGCGAGGACGGGAGCAGCCTGCATACTCAGCAGCAGGCAAAGAATCACAGCAATACGCATGATCGAATCCTCCAGCCGAGACTATACTGATGGGGGGGAGACTTCACTATCTAAATCTGGCACACTATTACCCGGATCGCAAGGTCAATTCCCATCCAACGCAGCAAGAAAGAGGGGCCGCGCATGTGGCATAAACTTCTGGTCGTTTGCGTATTGGCGATGCCAGCTCTCGCGCCCACAGCGCAAGCGCAAAACAACAATTCAGACATAAAGCTTGCTGGTGTGGTTCCCAAGAACAGCGCTGAGCAGTTCGAGCTCGCTTTCTGGGAATCGATCAAGGACAGTGACCATATCAGCGATTACGAAGCTTATCTGAAGGCCTATCCAAAGGGCCGCTTCRCCGCCCTGGCAGAGGCRCGCATTGCCCGTTTGCGCGCAGGCCAGGCGCCGGCCAAGTCCGCCACGCCCGCCGCACCGTCGCCCGCGCCGGCGGCGCCGCCGAAGGTCGTCCACGAACCCACGCGCCCTGCCCCGGCCAAGGAAAGAGAACCTGCCGCCGCGCCAGCAGCGGCGGCAGCGGCAGCAGCAACTGCTGCCGCGCCGTCCACCCCGGCGAGCCGCGCTGCCRGTGCGGAGTTCAAGGATTGCCCGGCCTGCCCGGCCATGATTCCGCTGTCGGCCGGCACGTTCACCATGGGCAGCAATAGCAGCGATCCGAGCGAGAAGCCGGCGCACTCGGTCACGATCAAGACGCCGTTTGCGATCGGCAAATTTGAGGTCACCGTACAACAGTGGAATGCCTGCGCCGATGCGGGCGCATGTGCGAAAGCCAGCGCGGCGGCGGGCACCAATGGCGCCGCTCCGGTCCGCGATGTGAGCTGGGATGATGCTCAGCAGTACCTCAAGTGGCTCAGTAGCACCACCGGACAGGCTTATCGTCTGCCGACCGAGGCGGAATGGGAATATGCCGCGCGTGGCGGAAGCGCCACACGATATTGGTGGGGCGAACAAATGGCCAATGGCAAGGCCAACTGCAAGGATTGCGGACAGCCGTGGTCTGCCGACGCACCGGCCAACGCGGGAAGCTTTGCGGCGAATGGCTACGGCTTGTACGACACCAGCGGCAGTGTGTGGGAATGGGTCGCCGATTGCTGGCACAACAGCTTCAAGGATGCGCCATCGGATAGCCGTGCCTGGGATCAGTCGGCGTGCACCGTGCGCGTGATTCGCGGCGGCTCGTGGCGCGAAGGTGCGGCCTATATGGTTGCTTCCACCCGCTTCAAGTACGACGCGAGCGTACGGCACTCGCAGAATGGCTTCCGCGTGGTGCGCGTGGCCAAGTAGCCGCAAGCGATTGCGCTGATTGCAACTTGGGCGGCTTCAGCGCTTGCGTGCTTGCGTGTTGATCTGCAAGAAGTCGACTGCGATCTTGTCCCCGGCGCCGCGGGCGCGGATCTGCTCCAGGCGAGAGGCCACGTCGGCCAGATAGCGTCCGCCGGGCTCGGACACGGTCCGGATCGAATCGAACAGCGGTGTTGGCGTGGTCAGCAACACCACCAGTTCGCTGCCGAACGGTTTGCCGATGCCCCACTCTCCCATGCTGCCGATGGTGGCGCTGTAGTGCGGCGGTGCGCGGTTGTCGCGCGAACGGGCATTCGGCAGCAAGTGCACGACATTGCCGTCCAGCGAGTAGTAATCGACGCTGATAAAGGATTCCGTGGCGGCGGTGGTGACGTCGACCATCAACGAGTCGCCTTCCGTGAGGATGGTGTGGCCGTTCGCTCCGGCTGTAGCGAGCCGGATCGCGGCGCCGCCACCCGCGCGGCGGTGGGCAGTCCAGTACGGGCCGTAAGTATTGATGACGGCGCATTTGTCCGGATCGACGGACTGCACGTTTAGGCTAACCGAAGCCACACCAGGCACCGCACCAAGCAACTCCTTGAGACCGGCCGTCTTCGGCGCATATCCTTGCACGTCGACGGCCCGGCCGTTCACCGAAGGCAGCAGGGCGGAACAGGGAACTTTGGCCAGCACTGAAGCCAGCGACGCAACGGTAGGTGGAGCGGCCGGTGCTGGTGCTGGTGCTGGTGCCGGTGGCGGTGTTGGTGCCGGTGCAGCGGCAGGCGCGGACGCCTCCCTCGCTGCGGCCGCCGGCGAAGATGCACCTGCCAGCACCGGCGCCGTGGCCGGCACGTCAGACCCACTTTCCGACGACGGCTGCGTGGGTGCAACAGGCGGAGCGGCGCCATCGGATGGCTGCATAAACCGCCATGCGGACACGCCAGCGACGCCAATCAGCACAACGGCCGCAGCGCCCGCCAGCGCTGTCGGCGCATGGCGCGCCATCGAACTCTCTCCTGCAAACTCGCTCATGAACCGCGCCGCCGTTGGCGTCCGGTCATTGCGCTCCAATGCCAGTCCCGCCTTGAGAGCATGCCACTCCGCGCGTCCCAAGCCCGCTGGGCGTTGCGGCTTCATGCCCGCCCCGCGCGCCTGCAGCGCCGACATCCGATTAAACGGATGATGCCCCGTCAGCAGCTCATACGTGATGCATGCGAGCGCATAAATATCATCGCGCGGATCAGGCTCGCGCTGCTCCAGCATCTCCGGGCTGGCATAGGCCGGTGTCAGAGCGCCAAGGCTACCGGGATCGAACACCGTCACATCGACGTCCTCTTCCGTCTTCTGAAACACGCGGGCGATGCCGAAGTCGATCACCTTCACGTCACCGGAATCCATCAGAAACACATTGCCCGGCTTGAAATCGCAGTGTACGAAGCCCCGTCCGTGCGCGTACGACAAGGCGTTGCCCATGCCGTTGACAATGCGCTTCACATCCGCGCATGGCAGCCCCGTAAAGCCGGGTGCACGCAGCACCTGGCTCAGTGGTTTGCCGCTCAGCAGTTCCATGGTCAGGTAAACCATCGCACCGTCGCGGTCGAAGTCGTAGACCGATACGATATTCGGATGCGCCAGCGCCTGCGCCTTGCGCGCCTCGCGCTGCAAGGCGATCAGCGATTTGGGATGGCCGCGGAACTGAACGTTCAGCACCTTGATCGCAATGTACGGCTTGCGGTCGGACGCCTCCAGCTTGCGCAAGTCGAGCGCCTTGTAGACCGTGCCCATGCCGCCAAAGCCGATGCACTCCTCCAGCACGAAGCGGCCGTTGAGCGTGTCGCCCACGCCCTTCATGCGTTCCATGTCGGCGCTCTCGGGCGGCGGCATCGATAAAGGAGGCGGACGCGACGATGGAGAAGTCGGCGGCGGAGGTGGTACCGCGCTCGGCTTGGTCTGCACAAAGGTGTCGTCGCCGCCCATGCGCTGGCGCGCAGCGATCAGGCGCTGAATGCGCCGCTGCACTTCCGAATAAACGTCGCCTTGAAGCGGTGCGCGTGCGTGTTCCTCGCTCAGCACTTCCAGCAAGCGGCCGCCACTTTCGGGAGCGCTTTCGAGGACTTGATCAAGCTGGGCGAAAAACTCCGGACGCTGCAAGGCGCCGTTTTGTAATTGATGTATCGCAGTCGCGAGGCTAGCCATGGCTTTGTTCGGGTAAAGCCCAACCTATTGATTGGAGCCTAGCATGAATAAATCGAGGATCAAGTGTTGGTAGCCCCAGTTGTTGTAAGCGGCCATACAGCGC
>NZ_JBFRDW010000191.1:0-9166 GCF_052113985.1 Pseudoduganella sp. RAF53_2
CATCAATACACTAGTTCGCTTCCCATGCGCATGAAGAATGGCAGGCCGACCGATTGCAGGCGGTCCATCAGGAAGGCGGCCACCTCTTCGCAGGAGGTCATCGAAATTTCGATATTGTCGAAGTTGTTGTTGTCGAGGCGGCCCAGGCGCACGGTCCATTCGGGCTGCAGGTGGACGTCATCCAGCTGGGCTTGCGAGATCAGCGAGGGACGCTGATGCTGCGGGAAAGCGCCCTGCTCCGACCAGCCCAATTCCACCGTAACCGCATCGCGCAGGCCGCGCGAGTCCGGCGACAGGATGATGAGGCTGTTTCCGTTTTTCCACACCAGCTCCCCGTCCATCAGGCTGGGCGCGGTGACGTTCCATAATTTGAATTCCGGCAGGGATGCACGCATCTGATCGGCGAACGCGCTTGCCAGCGTCAGTCTTAGTTTCCGGTCCATGAGGCTCCTTTGCGCTCAAACATCGCGCAATTATAAGGATGCTTTCCCGCCGGAAATCTATCGAATTGTAACTTCCGCTAATAAAATTGAAAGTTAGTCAAAATATCCGGGCGGGATTGGCCTTGTTCATAATGTTTTGACGAACTCGCGGATACCGCCCAGCAGCATTTCAATCGACATCGCAGCGAGGATCAGGCCCATCAGGCGCTCAAACGCCGTCATCACTTGCGGCCCCAGCACCTTCTGCAAGCGCTCGGCGCCAAGGAAGACGGCCAGCCACACCGCCACCACCGAACCCAGTGCGGCAACGTGAATCAATACCTCGCCCGTGCTTTCGCGCGAGAACAGCAGCACGGTCGCCAGCGCGGAAGGGCCGGCCAGTGCAGGAATCGCCAGCGGCACGATGAAGGGCTCGCCGCCTTCCGTGCGTCCCAGCACTCCATCCGGATGCGGGAACACCATGCGGATGGCGATCAGCAGCAGGATCACGCTGCCCGCAATGCGCAGCGAGGCTTCGGACAGGCTGAGCGCCTTCAGGAAGTGCGAGCCGAAGAACATGAACACCAGCAGCACGATGAAGGCGATCAGGCATTCGCGCACCACGATCTTGGGGCGGCGCCGCGGCGGCACCGGCGCCAGCGCCGTCGCGAACAGGGGAACGTTGCCGAACGGGTCAGTCACCAGCAACAGAAGAATAAAGGTCTGGAAGAAGTCTTGAGTCATGCCGGGATCTTACAGATCTATCAACCGTGCTTCAACAATTTGCGGTCGCAGGCGTCCACAGGCCAGCTGTCCGGCCACAGCTCGGGCTGGATGCGCTCGCCCAGCTGGGTGCGCAGCTTGCCGTAGGTATCACGGTCATTGGCGCGGCAGGCGAAGGAAGCGAACTTGTTGCGCGCCGCCGCGTCGCCCGGATAACGCTGCAGCAGGTCTTCGAAACCCGTCTTCATCAGCGTCCACTCCGGCAGGCTGCGGCGGTCGGGGAAAGTGATGGCATCGCTGCCGTTGCCGTCCTCGCGCCAGTACAGGCGGGCATACATGCTGCCGCCATCGTTGGAGCGCGTGAAGAACACGGCGCGGCGCGCGAACTGGTCGAATTGCACCGCGCTGCCGCCGCCACGCGGACTATAGGCGCGGCCCATGGCGAAGTGGATCTGCTGGTCCTGCGGGAATACCTGCACGGCTTCCAGGTAGGCGCTGGCGACGGCGCGGCGCGTGGCGCCCCCTTCCAGCATCAGGCCGATATTCAGGCTGTACCACAGCGGGCAGCTGGCGGCCTGCGCCTTTACTTGCTGCAGGCGCGCAGTGCCGTTGCCGATCTGTTCGTGATACAGATCCAGCGCTTCCTTCGGCATCGTCGACACCGCGCCCAGGCGCAGCTGCGAGGCATAGGCACGCCAGTAAATCGCTTCCACGAAAGCCTGGGCCAGGGAATCCGGTTGCTGGCTGCGCCATTGGGCCAGCGCCGTGCGGTCGGCTTCCCAGCTTTGCATGCTGCGGAATTGGCTGTCGAAGGCGGGTTCGAAAGCGGCCAGCTCGGGCAAGCCTTCGGGCGTACGGGCGCCGCCGCACCACTCGTGCAGGGTCTTGTCGATGGCCTCGAACTTGTGCTCGGACCACAGCTTCTGCAGCGGGGACGCCGCCAGCGCGGCAGGCGCCGCCGTCAACAGGGGAAGAATCAGGAACAGCCGGGACAACATGCACATCTCCGCAAAACGATGCCAGAGATTATACATATTTTGCCGAGTGGCAATAAAAAATGGCGGCCAGGCTGTGTGCCTGCCGCCACGTTTCAGGGGGATTACGGAGCGATTACGCGCCGGCCTCGCCCTTCTTGATCCAGGCCGCCAGCTGGTGCGGGCGGATGCCGTCGTAATCTTCGAACGGCTGATGAATCCATGGATTGTGCGGCAGTTCTTCCATCTGGTAGTCAGGCTTGAAGGCGGAGCTGCCCTTGGTCCAGATCACTGCGGACTTCACTTCGGTCACGCCTTCGAAGTTTTCCTTCAGGTGAGACATCACCTTGGTCAGGGTCACGCCAGAGTCGGCCAGGTCGTCCACCAGCAGGATCTTGCCTTTCAGCGGGCCCTTGGTCATGGTCATGTACTTGGCGATATCCAGGTCGCCGCGCACGGTGCCCGCTTCTTCGCGGTAGGAGCTGGTCGACAGAATGGCCAGCGGCACGTCGAAGATACGCGAGAACACGTCGCCCGGACGCACGCCGCCGCGCGCCAGGCACAGCACCATGTCGAACTTCCAGCCGGATTCGTACACCTTCAGCGCCAGGCGCTCGATCAGGCGGTGATACTCATCCCAGGAAACCCACAGATGTTTTTGGTCAGATACAGGGGTAGTCATATTGCTCGACTCTTTTCTTATTCAAATGGGTGACGCAGAACGATGGTCTCTTCGCGGTCCGGACCGGTCGAAACCATGTCCACCGGCACGCCCACCAGTTCTTCGATACGCTTGATGTAGGCACGGGCATTGGCCGGCAGCGCAGCCAGCGACTTGGCGCCAACGGTGCTTTCGGTCCAGCCAGGCATTTCTTCGTAGATCGGCTCGCAGCGCGCGGCTTCTTCAGCGCCGACCGGGAAGATGTCCACGTGCTTGCCATCGACCATATAGCCGGTGCACAGCTTCAGGGATTCCAGGCCATCCAGCACGTCCAGCTTGGTCAGGCACATGCCGGACACGCCGTTGATCTGCACCGAGCGGCGCAGCAGCGCAGCGTCGAACCAGCCGCAGCGGCGGGCGCGGCCCGTCACGGTGCCGAACTCGTGGCCCACGGACGCCAGGTGCTTGCCTACGCCCTGGTCGGTCGGCAGTTCGGATGGGAACGGACCGGAACCAACGCGGGTAGTGTAGGCCTTGGTGATGCCGAGGATGTAGTGCAGCATGCCCGGACCCACGCCAGCGCCGGCAGCGGCATTGCCGGCCACGCAGTTGGAGGATGTCACGAACGGATAGGTGCCGTGGTCAACGTCCAGCAGCGAACCCTGTGCGCCTTCGAACAGCAGCGAGCCGCCGTTCTTGTGCACCGAGTACAGTGCGGACGACACGTCGGTCACCATCGGGCGCAGGCGCGGCACGTAGGCCAGCGCGTCGTCCAGGGTCTTCTGGTAATCGATCTTCGGCGCCTTGAGATAGTTCTCCAGCACGAAGTTGTGGTAGTCCAGGTTCTCTTTCAGCTTCTCTGCGAAACGCTCGGTGTTCAGCAGGTCGGCCACGCGGATGGCGCGGCGCGCCACCTTGTCTTCATAGGCCGGGCCGATGCCCTTGCCGGTGGTGCCGATCTTGGCGGCGCCGCGCGCTGCTTCGCGGGCTGCATCCAGCGCGGTGTGGTATGGCAGGATGACCGGGCAGGCTTCGGAAATCTTCAGACGGGAAGCCACTTCCACGCCGGCTGCTTCCAGCTTGTCGATTTCGCGCAGTACGTCCGGCACGGACAGCACCACACCGTTGCCGATGTAGCAGGCCACGCCTGGGCGCATGATGCCCGAAGGGATCAGTTGCAGCGCAGTCTTCACGCCGCCGATAACGAGGGTGTGGCCCGCGTTGTGGYCACCCTGGAAGCGAACCACGCCCTGTGCGTGTTCGGTCAGCCAGTCGACGATCTTGCCCTTGCCTTCATCGCCCCACTGGGTGCCGATAACGACGACGTTCTTTGCAGTTTTCTTTGACATCACACTTAACCTAGGTTTTTAAGAATCCAGTTACTACCACTTTCGTCGAGCACCAGCGCGCGGTCGCACTCGAACTCGTCCTGTTCGTTGTTGTGACCCGGCAGGGACTGGATCACAACTTCGCCGGACTTGCGCAGCTCGGCGATTTTTTCTTTCAGTTCGGGCGCATTGCCCCACGGCGCGCGGATCGAATGCTTGCGCTCCGCCGTCGGCAGCAGGCGCGCCAGCTCGCGCAGATCCATCGAGAAGCCGGTTGCCGGACGCGCGCGGCCAAAAGCTTCGCCCACGTGGTCGTAACGGCCGCCACGCGCCACCGCGTTCGGCAGGCCCGGCACGTACAGCGCAAACATGGCGCCGCTCTCGTACTGGTAGCCGCGCAGGTCGGCCAGGTCGATCGCCACATTGGCGCGGCCGATGGCCGACGCCGCCAGTGCCGCCAGCTCGGCCAGCGCCTTGCTGATACCCGGCAGTTCCGGCAGCTCGGCGCGGGCGCGCTTCAACACTTCCACATCGCCGTACAGATTCGGCAGGGCCAGCAGCGCCTTGCGCGTGCCTTCGGCGTAATTCGCGGCCAGCGCCTTCAGGCCTGGCACATCCTTACCCCGCAGCAGAGCCACGATGGCGTCATGATCTTTTTCGGCGGCCTGGTCCTGGCTCAGGATGGCGCGCAGCACGCCGACATGGGTCAGGTCCAGACGCACATCGGTGAAACCGGCCAGCTCCAGCGAGCCCAGTGCCAGTTCCTGGATTTCCGCGTCCGCTTCCAGGCCGGCGTGGCCATAGATCTCGGCGCCGATCTGGATCGGTTCGCGGGTGGCGTGCAGGCCGGACGGACGGGTATGCAGCACCGAGCCGCAGTAGCACAGGCGGGTCACGGTGGCACGGTTCAGCAGGTGCGCATCGATACGCGCCACCTGGGTCGTCATGTCCGGGCGCAGGCCCAGCATGCGGCCGGAAATCTGGTCGACCAGTTTGAAGGTGCGCAGGTTGCTGTCCTCGCCGGCGCCGGTCATCAGGGACTCGACGTATTCCAGCAGTGGAGGCATGACCAGCTCGTAGCCATACAGCCGGAAATTATCCAGCATCAGGCGGCGCAACTCCTCAATCTTGCGTGCTTCGGACGGCAAGACGTCGGCAATGTGTTCAGGCAGAAGCCAATTCGGCATTGGAAGAATCTATTGAATGATAAACAATGCAGGCGCAGGTGCGCCGCCCGGAAAACCGGAGAGCCAAACCGCGTATTCTACGCGAAAACGTGGCTCAACTGGAAAAAAAATGGGGACGGAACACATTTGCCGCCTCGGCGGAAATTGTGTTCCGTCCCCATTTTCTGGCTGGCTGGGACGGCTTATTTGCCTGCGCCCGGGGCCTTGAAATATTTGAAGAACTCGGTGTTCGGATCGACCACCATCACGTCCGCCTTCGACTTGAAGGAGCCGCGATAAGCTTCCAGACTACGGTAGAACTTGTAGAACTCCGGATTGCGGCCAAACGCTTCAGCATAGATCTGGGACGCCTTGGCATCGCCCTCGCCCTTGATCTTCTCCGCGTCGCGGTAGGCTTCGGCCAGGATCACGGTACGCTGTTTCTCGGCGTCGGCGCGGATCTTTTCGGATTCCGCCGCACCGGTGGAACGCAGCTCGTTCGCCACGCGCAGGCGCTCGGCCTTCATGCGGTCATACACCGAGTTGTTGATCTGCTCAACATAATCGACCCGCTTCAGGCGCACGTCGATGATGTCGACGCCGATCTGCTTGGCCTCATTCACCACCTTGCCGCGCAGTTCGTCCATCACCTTGCCGCGCTGGCCCGAGATCACTTCGCGCACGGTGCGCTTGGTGATGGCGTCGTTCAGCGCTGCCTTGACGATCTGCGACATGCGGTCACGCGCCCTGCCCTCGTCGCCACCAAAGGAAACGAAGTACAGGCGTGGATCGGTAATGCGCCACTTCACGTACGAGTCGACCAGGATGTTCATCTTCTCGGCCGTGATGAAGCGGTCAGCGTCCTGGTTGTCCAGGGTCAGGATGCGCTTGTCCAGATACAGCACATTCTGGAACGGCGGCGGCAGCTTGAAGTGCAGCCCTGGTTCGCTGATGACCTGCTTCACTTCACCCAGGGCGAAGACGATGGCGAACTTGCGCTGGTCCACCACGAACACGGTGGAAGACAGCAGCATCAGAGCGACAAACGTCGCAATCAGATAAGTAACGAGTCGGTTCATTAGCGGCTCTCCCGGTCACGGGACGAATCGCGCGAACGCAGGTCGCGGCGGTTCGGGTCGAGGTTCTGCATGCTGTTGTCCGGCGTCAGAAGCACGGCAGCAGGTGGCGGCGGCGTCTGCGAGGCGGCACGCGCAGCATCGGCGGCGGCCACCTGGGCAATCAGCTTGTCCAGCGGCAGATACAGCAGGTTATTGCCATTGCGCGAATCGGCCATGACCTTGGTGGTGTTGGCGAAGATCTGCTGCATGGTGTCGAGGTACATGCGGTCGCGCGTCACGCCCGGCGCTTTCTGGTACTCGGCCAGCACCGACTTGAAGCGGTCGGCGTTACCGGTCGCGTTCTCCACGGTCTGGGCGCGATAGGCTTCCGCCTGCTGCACCAGCGCGAAGGCGGTGCCGCGGGCTTTCGGCACCACGTCGTTGGCATATGCCTGGCCTTCGTTCTTCTGGCGCTCGCGGTCCTGGCTGGCTTTCACGGCGTCGTCAAAGGCGGCCYGCACCTGCTCCGGCGGCTGCACGCCCTGCATGGTCACATTGGTGATCTGCACACCGGACGCGTAGCGGTCCAGGATGGTCTGCATCAGCTGCTGGGTTTCCAGCGCCACCTTCTCGCGGCCTTCGTACAGCACGAAGTCCATCTTGCTGCGGCCAACCACTTCGCGGATCGACGTCTCAGCCACCTGGCGCACGGTTTCTTCCGCATCGCGGTTGTTGTACAGCCAGGCCACCGGGTCTTTCAGCTTGAACTGCACAGCGAACTGGATGTCGATAATGTTCTCGTCATCGGTCAGCATCAGCGATTCGCGCGCCTGCTTGGAGCGCACATTGCCGCGATAGCCCACTTCCACCGTGCGCACCTGCGACACGTTCACCGTCTCATCGTTCTGGAACGGATACGGCCAGCGCCAGTTGAAACCGGCCGGCGTGGTGTGGCTGAATTTGCCGAAGGTGGTGACGACGCCGGTCTGGCCTTCCTGCACGATGAAGGCGCCGGATGCCAGCCATACCAGCACGGCAATCGAAGCCACCGCGCCGAAGGTAAAGCCGGCGCCCTTCATGTCGCCGCCGCTGCCGCCGCCGGAGCCGTTACCGCTGTTGCGGTTGCGGCCACCGCCGAACAAGCCGTTCAGGCGCTGATTGAAGTCGCGCCACAGCTGGTCGAGATCGGGCGGGCCATCGCCGGGCTTCTTGCCCTCCTGCGCCTGCTTATTGCCATCGCGGTTATTGCCCCAACGCGGGTCATTCAGCGACAGATTCAGGCCGGGTCTTTTCTTGAAAAAGGAAAAAGCCATGTTTTTATTAGTGTGATCCAGCATGGATTAGGTTGGAAATACTGTCCGGCGCCATCGGTTCTTCCCGGTGCGCGGCGGCTTCCTGCTCGTCCTTGGCGGCTTCACTGATTGCTTCGCGCAGCAGGTCCAGCCCTGCACCCGTGCGTGCGCTGATGAAGACGCGGGAAATCTTATCATACTCATCACGTTCGACCGCCGGCTCAAGGTCGGCCGCATCAATCTTGTTCCATACCAGGATCTGTGGAATATGGTCGGCGCCGATTTCCTGCAGCACCGCATTGACCTGTTCGATCTGCTCCATGCGCACCGGACTGGAACCATCGACCACATGCAGCAGCAGGTCGGCGTGGATGGTTTCCTCCAGCGTGGCGCGGAATGCCGCCACCAGCTGGTGCGGCAGTTCGCGCACGAAGCCCACCGTGTCCGACAGCACGACATTGCCGACCTCTTCGCCCATGTAGATGCGGCGCGAAGTGGTGTCCAGGGTGGCGAACAGCTGGTCCGCGACGTAGACGCCGGCTTTGGTCATGGCGTTGAACAGCGTGGACTTGCCGGCGTTGGTATAGCCGACCAGCGACACCGAGAAGGTGTGGTTGCGGTTGCGCGCACGGCGCTGCGTCTCGTGCTGCTTGCGCAGCTTGGCCAGGCGGGTACGCAGCATCTTCACGCGCTCGCCGATCAATCGGCGGTCGGTTTCGAGCTGGGTTTCACCAGGGCCGCGCAGACCGATACCACCCTTCTGACGCTCAAGGTGGGTCCAGCCGCGGATCAGGCGGGTGGACAGGTGCTGCAGCTGTGCCAGTTCCACTTGCAGCTTACCCTCGTGGCTCTTGGCGCGCTGCGCGAAGATATCGAGGATCAGGCTGGTGCGGTCCAGCACGCGGACGCTGAGACGTTTTTCGAGATTGCGCTGCTGGGCGGGCGACAGCGCGTGATTGAAGATGACGATTTCGAGTTTGTGGTCCTGGACGGCAAGGCCGATTTCATCCGCCTTGCCGCTGCCGACGAAATACGCGGCGTCGGGCGACGACCGCTTGCCGGTAATGGTCGTTACCGGCTCTGCTCCCGCGGAACGCGCGAGCAGCGTCAGCTCCTCGATACTGGCAGCAAAGTCGCCCTGTCCGAAATCTACCCCGACTAATGCTGCACGCATAGGAACGGCTTTACTCCGCCGCCTCGGAAGAGGATTCGATATTCAGGTTGACGGCGCGGGCCGGCACCACCGTAGAAATCGCATGCTTGTACACCATCTGGGTGACGGTGTTACGCAGCAGGACCACATACTGGTCGAAAGACTCGATATGACCTTGCAGCTTGATGCCGTTGACCAGGTAGATCGAGACAGGAACGTGCTCTTTACGCAGCGCGTTCAGGAATGGGTCTTGTAACAATTGCCCTTTATTGCTCATAACAGCTCCAGTTTTATGTTGTTGTCTAGAATTGGAGGCGAAACTCTTGAATTCAAGTGCCGTGGGGATGCTCCAAAGCTACTGTACCTTGTTTTTTCGAATCCTGCAGGAG
>NZ_JBFRDW010000192.1:0-9132 GCF_052113985.1 Pseudoduganella sp. RAF53_2
ATGCAGGAGCGCGCGGTGACCTTCGCCGGCCAGACGCACAAACTGCCGAAGCCGTTCTTCGTACTGGCCACGCAGAATCCGATCGAGCAGGCGGGCACCTATCCGCTGCCGGAAGCGCAGTTGGACCGCTTCCTGCTGCACATCGATGTCGGCTATCCAACCGAAGACGAAGAGATCGCGATGGTATCCGCCACCACCCACGCTGGCCTGGCTGATGCCGTACCGGCGATGGACGTGGCGACGCTGCTGCGCCTTCAGGCTTTGGTGCGCGATATCGAAATTGGCGAGCATCTGCTGCGCTGGGCGACTCGCCTGGTGCGCGCGACGCGTCCGCGCGAGAGCACGGTGGACGCAGTGCGCAAGCATGTCGGCTGGGGCGCAGGTCCACGCGCAGGCCAGGCGCTGGTGCTGGCATCCAAGGCGCGCGCGCTGATGCAGGGCCGCCTGGCTGTCACGCGCGAGGACATCGCTCACATGCTGCTGCCGGTGCTGGCCCATCGCGTCCYGCGCAACTTCGAAGCCGAAGCTGACGGCATCGCGATTGCCGACATTCTCGCCTCGCTGCGCGACGCCATTCGTCCGGAGTAATCGTTTTGCTGGAAACTCCTGCGCTCGTCGCGCAAGCCGCCGACCTTGAGCTGGTGATCCGCCATGTGCTGGCGGGTCTCGGCCATGGCATTCACGCGGGCCGTGAGCGCGGCGCTGGCGTCGAGTTCTCCGAATACCGCGCTTATGCGCCGGGTGACGAGTGGCGCCGCGTGGACTGGAAGCTGCTGGCGCGCGCGGACCGCTATTACGTTCGCGAGGCGGAACGCGACAGCCACGTCGCCGTCTGGCTCTGGCTGGACGCTACAGCATCCATGGCCGAGCCAAGCCGCAGTGTGCAGGGGCTCGACAAATTCTGGTTCGCGCGCACGGCGCTGGCCTGCGCGGCTGCCATCGCCCAGCGCCAGGGCGACGCCTTTGGCCTGGTGATCTGCACCGACGGCCGTATCGACTTCACACCTGCCTCGCGCGGCCCACGTCAGCTGCAGCGCGTGCTGGCAGCGCTGCAGCGTGCCACACCATCGGGCCTGCTTCCCGATGCCGACGTCCTGCGCGCCAATCTGCATTTCGCCCGTTCGCCCAGCATGGTGCTGGCGACGACCGATGCATTGGATTGGCCATCGCCGTTAAGCGAAGCGCTGCTGCGCCTGCGCCACCTGCGCCACGATGTCCGCCTGCTGGCGCTGCGCACGCAGGCGGAGGCTGACGCGCAGTTCGCCAGCGGCCACGCTTACCGCGACCCTGAGCAGCCTGGCGTGCTGCATCGCTTCACAGCGGAGGAGCGCGATGCCTACCGCGCCGCAGTTGGCGCACATTTCGATGCGGTGTGGGCGAATTGCCGCCAGCATGACGTGCCGCTGTGCGTTGCCACGATCGAACAGCCGGTCGGCGCCGTGCTGCGCGACTGGCTGCGTCCACCTTCGGCGAGGAAGCGTTGATGGCCAGTCTTCAGCCTTTGTGGTGGTTCGCGCTGCCGGTACTGCTGCTGCCGATCTGGTGGCACATGCAGAAGCGCGAGCGCGTCAAGACGGAGTTGCTGGCCACCGCCCGCTTCCTGCCTGCCGCTGCGCCCCAGCAGCAGCGCGTGCCGCGCTGGATCGAGCTTCTGCTGCTCGTCCTGCGTCTGCTGCTGCTCATCACGCTGATCGCCTGGCTGGCCGTCACCACTATTCCCTGGCGCGGAGACACCGTTCTCATCGAAGCGCCGCTCGAATCCAGTGAACCGGCCTGGGTCGTCCAGCAGGTCGCCGCAGCCGGCATGACGCAAGCCGCGCGCCTGCCTTTGCCTGCCGATGCACTGTCCTGGCTCGCCCACCATGAACACGAATGGCGTCCCGGCGCGCGCCTGCTGATCCTCGCGAGCCAACTCCCGATGCCCGCCGAGCCGCCACGGCTGTCCCACCCCCTCGACATCCGCACCGCTCCCGCACCGGCATCCTCCGCCGCGCACCCCGCGTCGACTGCTGCTTCCGCCGCCGCGCTGCCGGCGCACGCCATCGTGGTGGCGACGACGGATGCGCGGCGCCCGCAATGGCAGGCTGTATTCGCAGCCTTTGGCACAAGCGCCGCCGGCCGCTACCAGCTGCAGCAGGCGCCGACCAGCGACACGGAACTGATTGTGTGGGACCGTCCCGAAGCGCCACCGGCGAACTGGCACGCCCCTCTCTGGTGGCGTTCGGGCGCCGCCGCAGCCAATGCGCTGACAATCAACGGCCTGAGGATGCACATTGCCGACGCCCCGCAAGGCCGCATCTGGACCGCGCCGGACTGGCTGCCGGCGAACGAGTCCAGCGCTGCCGCACTCTATGAAACCTGGCAGCAGCTCGCCCGGCCGACGCCAGCTTATCCAATGCCGCAATACGCCTCCAGGCCCACGCGCAGCGCACCCCTGCCATTGCCCGGCGTCTCGCCCGCGCAGTGGCTCGCCTGGGCATTGCTCGCCCTTTTCGCAATCGAACGGATTCTGACGCATGTCCGCCGCCGCTGACCATCTCGCCCCGGTGAAAGCCCGTCTGCTGCGCGCCTTCCTGCGTCGCCGCAGTTGGAGCTGGCTGCTGCCGCTGCTGCCGGTCGCCATGTTGGCGCTGGCGCCGGCCTCGCACCTTGCCGCCGCCTTCCTGCTGGCCGTACTGCTGGCGATCTGGATCGCCGTCGATTATCGCCAATGGCAGCAGCGCATCGAGCGCAAGACCGCCACTTGGCTGAACGACGCCATTCCCGCACTGGAAGACAGCAGCGCTCTCCTGAGTGACGACGCGCAGAGCCACCACACGCCGCTGGCTGCCCTGCAGCGCAACCGCGTGCTCGCCCGCCTGCGGGACGCTGCCGATGACGCCACGCTGCACAGCATCGTCCGCAGCAAGGTGCGCCACAACGCCATCCCCTTCGCACTGGCGCTGGTTGCGTCCGGCGCGGCGTGGGCCATCGGCTACGCGCATTCGCCGCAATACGCTCAGCGCGTAGCAGAGCAGCAGAAAGCAAGCGCCATCGCGCACGCAACGCTCACGCTGCGCGCCGAACCGCCAGCCTACACCCGCATGCCCGCCAGCGAGGGCGCCCCGCGCGACCTGCAACTCCCACAGGCGGCAGCCGTGCGCTGGTGCGCAACCAACGCCGACGACACGGTCGAACTGAGCGACGGGCAGAATCTCGAAGTGAAGAAAGACCACTGCGTCACATGGCGCGCAACAGAATCGCTATTCTGGCGCGCGCAATCCGACCGTAACCGCCGCTTCAACATTCGCGTTACGCCAGATCAGGCGCCGACCATCGCCATCTCGGCGCCCTCCGAGCCAGTGCACGTGCTGAAACGCGATGCGCACAGCGTGAAGATCGCCGTGCAGGCATCCGACGACTACGCCATTGTGAACGCGACTATGCACCTGACGCTTGCGCGCGGCAGCGGAGAAAATATCCGCTTCAGCGACAAGGAAGTGCCGCTCCCAGCGTCCAGCGACCCGCGCACGCGCAACTGGAACAAGGAATGGCAGCTGAGCGATCTGGGTATGGAGCCTGGTGATGAACTGTATTTCTTCGTGCGCGCCACCGACAACGCACCCGATGCGCCGCACACCACGCAATCACCGACCTATACCTTGCGCTTGCCTGGTCCGGAAGGCGAATCGCTGGAATCGACCGCATTGCCGTCGATGGTGAAGCCCGAAAACCTGCGCAGCCAGCGCCAGATCATCCTCGACACCGAACAGCTGGTGGCTGATGCACCGAAGCTGTCCGCTGCCGCGCTGCGCCAGCGCAGTGAACAGATCGCATCCGACCAGGCCAAGCTGCGTCTGCGTTACGGCCAGTTCCTGGGCGAAGAGTCGTCCCTGTTCGGCGACGAAGACCATGATCACGAAGAACATGCTGGTGGTCACGAAAGCAAAGCGATCGGCGGCGGCGAAGCGGCGATCATCGCGCAGTTCGGCCACGCACACGATATGGAAGACAACGCCACGATATTCGATCCGCAAACCAAGGCCGTTCTGCGCCGCGCCCTGTCCGCGATGTGGGACGCTGAGAAGGCCCTGCGCGCGATCACGCCGAAACCTGCGCTGCCGCCGGAGTACAAGGCGCTGGATGCGATCAAGGAACTACAGCAGGCCGAGCGCATCTACCTGCACCGTACGGCCTTCGTACCGCCTGCGATCAAGGAAGAAAAGCGCATGTCCGGCGATATGGCCGGCGCGCAGAGTTATCGCCGCGCGCAGGCGGAGGCCAGCCAGATCGTGCCACCGGAAGTGCGTGAGCTGGTGCAGGCGCTGGCAGGCGAGGGCGCTTTGCCCGCACTGTGGAGCAAGACGGCGCGCGAAGCCTTATCGCATCTGCCGGACGAGGATCAGCGCCTGGCCGCGCAGCGTGCAGTGCAGGATGTGGACGATGGCTGCGCATCCTGCCGCGGCGCGCTGCGTGCCTGGCTGCGTGCGACCGTCACCCAGCCTTCCGTTGTGTTGCAGGCGCGCCCCCGATCGGACAGCGCGTTTGGCCGCGCCTTGCGCAAGGAGGGGCCATGACGCCTGAACTGATCGTCGTTGCTGCCGTGGCGTTCACGGGTGTGGCCAGTGCTGCGCTGTATGTGCGCAAGCGGCAGTGGACCAGTGCCGCGCTGTCGCTGGTTGCCGCCACTTCGCTGGCGGGATTGCTGACGGCGCACGGACCATCCGCGATCAGCGCTGCCGCGGTCACGCTGGCGACGGAACCGGCTGCGGTTCGCGCTACATCGCCTGCACTGGAAGCGGCGCTGCTGGCCGCTCCGCGTGCTGAGGCACTGGTCATTGAGGGCCATGGCTTGATGGAAGCGCAGTGGCGTGACTTGCCGCCGGTGCCGGTGCAGTGGCGGGAACCCGCTGCCGACCTGCTGCGGCTCGATTTCCCGCGCACGGTTGCGCTGGGACGCACATTTGCGTTGACCGTGCGCCGCACGCAGCCATCCAGTGGCTGGCGTTTGCAGTTACTGGCCGAAAATGGGCAGGTGTTGGCCGATGCCGGTGCGGCGCAGGCTGCATCGGCAGTCACCGTGCAGTGGCAGCCGCCGATTGCAGAGACCATGGTGCTGCAGGCGCGCCTGCTGGACAGCAAGGGCGGCGTGATTGCGCAAGGCCCGGTTCCACTGCGTGTGGAGGCAGCGATTCCTTTGCAGCTGCAGGCTCGCTTCGGCGCACCCTCATTTGACGCGCGGGTGCTGAATCAACTGCTATCCGACAGCAATGCCGTCGTTGACTGGCAGACCACCTTGGGCAAGGCGGTTGCGCGTACTGAAGCGGCGCGGGAGACAATCAAGGAGCCGAACGCGATTCTGGCTGACGCGGCCTTTGTCGAATCCAATGCAGCCCGCGCCGCTCTGCTGGCACAGGTTGCGCAAGGCACGCCGCTGCTGGTGTTTGGCGGCGACGCGGCCGACAGCGCGCTGTGGCAGCGCGAATTGGGTCTGCGTTTGCAGGCGGTGTCGCCGACCACTGAAAAGGAAGATGTGCGTCACTTCGCACTGGCCGGCGCCACGCTGGCCTTGCCACCGGCCGCGCTGCTGCCTGCGCAGGGCAGCTGGCAGGCGCTCGCCTCGGACAAGGATGGCAAGCCTTGGCTGTGGCAGCGTGAATGGCACAAGGGCCGCATTATCTGGCTGGGCCTCGCCGACTGGCACAAGTACGCGATTACGGCGCCTGCTGCCTTGGGACAGTGGTGGCAGCAAGTGCTCGATTACGCGACGGCGGGCAGCACGCAGAAGATGGCGTGGCGCCTGGACGATCCGATGCCGTTGCCGGGTGTGCGCACGGAGATATGCGCACAGGGCCTGGCGCCCGGCGCGCCGCTGCAACTGGCCGATGGTGCGCCAGCAGCGCTGCAGTCCCGGGCGGACAAGGCTGATGCCGCATGCGCAGCGTTCTGGCCCGCAAAGACGGGATGGCAGCAGCTGCGCAGTGGCGACGCGGCGAGCCAGGTGTATGTGTTCGGCGCGGCGGATTGGCCGGCGTGGCAGAAGGCGCTGCGGCACGATGCGACAGAGCGCTATATGGCGCGCAGCGCTCCCGCCGCCGTTGCAAGGCGCGCCGAGCCGGCGCTCCTTGCGGCTGCGCTGCCTTGGGAACACCTGCCTGCGTGGCCATTCGGCGTCGCGTTTATGGCGGCGATGCTTGGCCTCTGGTGGCGCGAGCGGCGTTAGCGAGCGGCCCAATCCTGAACGTAGCCGGGCGCGTCAACCGGACAGGCTTGGTCGCGGACCGGTGCGCCGCGCGTGACAGCAAGCGGCAGCACGCCAGCCCATACGGCGATGGACATGTCTTCCTCGTCATCATTCGGCCCGCCGCTGCGCACCTTGCAGGCCGCCTCGCTCAAGGCGATGCGCATCACCGTGGTGGCTGCATATTCCTTCTCATTCCCGGCGCGAATCGACGCCTGGCGGCTTGGTGCAAGATGCTCCATGAACGCCGCCATCGCTGTATGCTTGTCGGCGACTTCCTCGAAGCGCCCATAGACCATGGCCGAACGGTAGTTCATCGAATGATTGAACGCCGACCGCGCCATCACCAGCCCATCCAGATGCGTGATCGTTACGCAGGCATCCTGCTCCATCAGGCGCTTGAGCATGCGCGAACCGTTTGAGCCGTGGATGTAGAGATAGTCCCCTTCGCGCCAGCAGGCCGTGGGTATGCAATGCGTTCCGTGGGCGTCGGCAAAGGCGATGTGACAGATATACGCCTCGTCCACGATCGAATGGAGCAGCGCCCGATCGTAGGAAGCGTTGCGGGGAATGCGCTGCAGCCTGGTGCGTGCGCTGGGGGCGTTTGAGTTGTGCATGGGCCGCACTATAATGGGATTGCTGGCTCCTGCAACAGGTCCAGTGACCGCAAAATTGATGGAGCCACAATGGACTACGCCTTGCTGCTTTCCAGCTTCACCCAGGAACAGGGACACCACGCCTGGCCGCGCCAGCGCCTGCTGCACGAATGCCTGCGCTCCGCCATTCGCGATGGCCGCCTTGCAGCGGGCACGCGCCTGGTGGCCACGCGCGAGCTGGCGTCCGAACTGGGCGTCGCCCGCAACACGGTGCTGTACGCCTACGAGCAGCTGGCCAGCGAAGGCTTTGTGATCAGCGACCGGCGCGGCACCATCGTGGCCGCGGTGGCGCCAAAGGAGCGGCAGGCCGCGCCGATTCCACAGGCGGGCCTGTCGCAGCGTGCGCGCAATCTGCGGCGCAAGACGATTTCCGCCGCCATCGGCAGCCCCTTTGTTCCTGGTGTGCCGGATCTACCCAGCTTCCCCATGGTTTTGTGGCGGCGCCTGCTGGACCGCGCCTGGCGCACGTTGCCAACGCATAAGCTGAATTACGGCGACCCGGCCGGCGAGGCGGCGCTGCGCGAAGCCGTGGCCGATTATCTGCGCGCTTCGCGTGGCGTGGTGTGCGAAGCCTCGCAAGTCTTCATCACGGACGGCAGTCAAAGCAGCCTGGATCTGTGTGCGCGCGCCTGCGCCGATGAAGGCGACGTGGTGTGGATGGAAAACCCCGGCTACGGTGGCGCGCTGGCGTCCTTCCGCGCTGCGGGCCTGCGCATTGAGGGCATCGATGTCGACGAAGACGGCATCGCGCCCAAGACCGCCGACTGGCGCAAGCGTCCACCCAAACTGATCTACACCACGCCTTCGCATCAATACCCGACCGGCACCGTGCTGTCGCTGCAGCGGCGCATGGCCCTGATCGACGGCGCACGTGCTGCGGGCGCGCTGATTATCGAAGACGATTACGACAGCGAATTTCGCCACGATGGTCCGCCGCTGGCGGCGATGCAGGGACTGTGTCCCGATGCGCCGGTGCTGTACTGCGGCACTTTCAGCAAGACCATGTTCCCCGCGCTGCGCATCGGCTACCTGGTGGTACCACCTGAATTGGCGCAGCCGCTGTCGTTGATGCTGGCGCAGGCCGCGTCGCGCGGCAGGCCCGCCGAACAACTGGCACTGGCCGAATTCTTGCGCAGCGGGCAGTTCATGCTGCATTTGCGGCGCATGCGGCGCGTTTACCGCGAGCGCCGCGACACCCTGGTGGCGCTGCTGGAAACCCATCTGGGCAGCATCGCGGAAGTGCATGGTGCGTCCACCGGCATGCATCTGGCGCTGCGCTTTATCGATCCGGCGTTGTCTGACGTCGCCATCAGCGAGCGCGCGCATGACGAGGGCCTGATTGCCAATGCGCTCAGCGTGCAGGCGGTGCAGGGCGAGTCGCCTTGGCAGGGACTGATGTTGGGATATGCCCAGGTGCCGCCTGAGGAAATGGCGGAACTGGTGAAACGTCTGGCCGCCGTAGTCCACCTGTTTGCCTATACAAATCGAGACATTCGGAAGCGGAAGCGATAGTTTTTTTTCACAATCTTAAACTAGTTGGTCATCAGACGTTAGACAATTTCCTAGAATGGTCGTCGAATAAATAAAGGATCAACCTGGGACAATTTCGAATGAATCAGCATTTCCTGCGCCACCGCCAGCATTACAAAAACGATATGATGGCGCGCTACGGTATCAACGAACGGACCTACGACGAAGCCAGCCTCAGTATCGCGCCGCTGGCAACGCATTTCAGTTTACGCCGCGGCGAAATGCTGCAGCGTGCAGGTCAGGCCAACAGGGAAGTGTTCTGGCTGACGGGCGGTGTGGCCCGCGTCGGCTATGTCAGCGAAACGGGTGCGGAAATCACGGCGCGCTTCGCTACCGAAGGCCAGGGCGCCAACGCGTTCGAAGACTATCTGGAATTCCGCGATGACCAGCAAGTGACCAGCTTTATCGTGGCGGAGACAGCGCTGAACGGCTATCGCTTCGACTGGCAGGCGGTATGCCGTGTGCTGGGCAGCAGCAACGCGCTGTCGGCTTATCACAAGGGTGTGCTGGAGCATGCGCTGGGTGCGCAGTCGCGCCGTTTCGTGACGCACAGCGCGTCGGACGCCGAGCAGCGTCTGTCGATCTTCCGTCTGGATTATCCGGGTCTGGAACGTCGCATTTCGCAGAAGGTGCTGGCGTCCTACCTGCAGATTACGCCGGCTTATCTGTCCCAGCTGATTCGCCGCGAATCCGAGCGGAACGCAGTAGCATAGACATGTACTGCGG
>NZ_JBFRDW010000193.1:0-9120 GCF_052113985.1 Pseudoduganella sp. RAF53_2
TGCCTGCATCTTGTGGGCATGTGCCGGTTTCAGTGCCCCCACGATCTGCAGTCCCAGTGCCAGCAAGGCTGCCACCGCGCCAATTCCGAGTGAACGCTCTACCGCCGACACCGGACCTACGTGGAAGGTATGCCACAGATAGCCGCCGGTCAATATCGCCATGGCGGCGGCACCCAGCTGTGGTTTCTTCAGTTTCGCATGCAGCGCCGCATTTTCTCCGGCACGCGCCATGGTGAACGCCGTGCCTGCCCAGAATACGCCTGCCATCACGTGCAGGCAAATGATGAAGAATGGAAGTGTGCTCATGGCTATAATCGGGGTGGTTTGTGGAACTTTGAATATACATGTTGTATACCCAAATGGCAACGAGTCGGCAACGAGATGGCAATGAGATGGCAATGAGATGAGCACACGGGCGTATGAAAGTCCGGCGCGGCAGGCCGCGGCCGAGGAAAAGCGCGCGCGGGTGGTGGCAGCGGCGACAGTTCTATTAAGAGATCGCGACAATAATCGGGTGGTGTCCCTGGAAGCGGTGGCAAAAGCCGCAGGGGTGACGCGGCTGACTGTATACAACCAGTTCGGCTCGCGCAGCGGCTTGCTGGAAGCTGTGCTGGACCAGGTCGCGCGCGAAGCGGGGATGGAGCGGGTGGCCGAGGCGATGTGCCATCAGGACCCGAACGCCTCACTGGAGCTATTGATTGACCTGGTGTGCCGCGCCTGGGGCCATGATGATTCGATGCGCAGTCTGCATGCAGCCGCCGAGATGGACCAGGAATTGGCTGCCGCCATAGGCAAGCGCACGGAGCGCCGCCGCGGCGCGCTGAATGTGCTGGTGAAGCGCATCTCGGCGGGCCGCTGGTCCGATGAGCACCAGCTGGATATGGTGGACATGCTGTACGCTGCCACCAGCTTCCCGGTGTTCGAAAGCCTGCGGCAGCGTGGGCGCAGCGTGGAGGAAGTCGCGAAACTCTTCAAACACGCCTGCGCGGGGATTATTCGCTCTTCATGAGCTGGTTCAGGGCGCCGTAGGTCAGGGACTGTTCGTCGTCGATCTCGCCGGTCTGCAGGAATCGTTTCATATAGAAGGCCGCCCGGCCGAACATTGCCTCGGCCGGTGCCGAACCGGCGCTCAGGCGGCGCACGCCCATGGCGGCCAGGCGCTCCGGCGGCGGCAGCGTGGCGAGCGCCAGAAGATTGACCGGCATGCTTGCACCTTCAACGATGGCGGCGATGTCCGCATGTTCGGCTGCGCCTGCAGCAAACAGGCCGCTGGCGCCGGCCTGCTTGTACAGTGCCGCGCGGCGCAGCATCTCGGCAGCGCGTTCCAGCGGCGGCGCCAGGCCGCGCAGGAAGACGTCGCAGCGCGCATTGATATAGAGCTTCACGCCTGCCTTGTCGGCCGCGGCGCGGATCGCCGAGATTTTGCTGACCAGGAGTTCGGGCGCCTTGCTGCCGTCTTCTATATTGATGCCCACCACGCCGGTGGCCATCAGCTCCTCCACGAACTTCACAACCTGGGCGGGATCGTCCGAATAGCCATCTTCAATGTCCACCGTCAGCGGCAATTTGCTGGCGCGCGCGATGTCGCGCACAGTGGCCAGCAGCAGTTCGGTCGGCAACTGATAGCCATCCGAATAGCCATGCGCCCAGGCGACAGCGCCGCTGCTGGTGGCCAGCGCGCGCGAGCCGGCCGCATCGGCGATACGGGCGGAACCGCCATCCCAGCAATTGGCGAGCATCAGGATGCCTTCTTCATGCATGGCGTGGAAGGCGAGATCGGTACGGGATTGCATACAGTCTCCTTAAGATTGTGGTTGTCTGAGTTCCAGCGCCTGAATCTTCGGTTCACGTTCAGGCGAGAGTGTGAACCATACATCAATTACGCCAAGTTCGCCGGTGACTCTGAACGTTCCGCGCATCTGGTTCTCGGGTTCGATCTCGCCAATCGATTTGATCCTGCCGATGGCGGCCATGCGGCCGGCAATCAGCTGCTGCCAGTCGGCGCTGGAACGGTCGAGGAAGAAGTTCTCGGCCGTGATGCGGCCCGCCAGTGTCTGATCCCAGGTCTTGAGCAACTTCACTACCTGCTCCTTGCGCTCGGCCAGCACGCGCGATGGCGCAATGCTGCGTGGCTGCAGTCCGGCTTTCTCGACCATCAGATTCACGGCGCGGATGGTCGGACCATACACCGGCGCATACCGCAGGTTGCTGAAGGCGATCACACCCACGCCGTGGTCCGGCGCAAAGCGGTACTGGCTGCCGTAGCCGGGCAGGCCGCCCGAATGGCCAACGATCAGTACATTGTGGACGTCGCGCGTCCAGTGCAGGCCGTAGCCGTAGAAACCGACCTTGGGATTCAGCGTTTCGCCATCGGCCAGCGTGGCGTTGGGCTGGTAGGCGGTAAAGCTGAAGGGGTGCTGCATTTCACGCACAGAGGCGCGGCGTACGGGACCCGTGTCAGGGTCGTTGCGGGCCGGCCAGGCGTTCATCAGGAAGATGACGTAGCGCGAGAAATCGTCCATGGTCGTAATCAGGCCGCCCATCGCGGCGCCGTCGCCATCGTGCAGAATCGGTTCGAGCTGCCATGCGCCGTGATTCCAGTGGTAGCCCAGCGCCAGTTGTCCAGCCGGAATGGACGAATACTCCCAGGTGGTGTTTCGCATACCCAGGGGTTGCAGGATGTTGCGCGTGATGTAGTCCTGGAAGCGCATGCCGGAGACTTTGCTCACAATCTTGCCCAGCATGACGAAGCCCAGATTACTGTATTCGTAGCCGGTGCCCGGCGCGGTAGAGAAGGACAAGCCGCCATGCAGCAGCCGCTCAATCTCTGCATTGCTGCGCGCCATCTGGCGATCGCCCCAGGGATTATCTTCCGGCAGGCCGCTGCTCATGGTGAGCAGGTGACGGATGGTCGGCACAGGCGAGTCGGTGGTCGGCAGCTGCAGCTTCTTCAGCTCCGGCAGATACTGTGCCACCGGATCGTCCAGCCGCAACTTGCCCTCATCGCGCAGCTTCAGCACCGCCATCGCGACGAAGCTCTTGGTCATCGAAGCGATGCGGAAGCGCGTGGCAGAAGTGACGGGGACCTTGTGTTCGAGGTCAGCTTCCCCCAGCGCACGCAGATGCAGCAGGCGGCCATCCATCACCACGCCGTACACCAGACCGGGCAAATGCTCCTTCTGCGCCAGCTCATCGTACATGCGGTCGATCTCGGGCAGCAGGGCTTTCACTCGCTGCTCGCGGCCGGCGTCGGCGAAGGCGGGAGTCTCCGGCGCCGCATGGAGCGGTACGGAGACGGCAATCAACAGTGCGGCGCAAGCTTGCAGCAGGGGGCGATGCATGGGCACTCCATCGTGATGGCGAAACGCACACGATAAACGCACCGCCCCTGCAAGGCAAGCGCGATCAGGCGACGGCGCGGCGGGTTGGCTCGGCGGCCGCCAGCGTGGCCGTGCGGCTGGCCAGCGGCGGATAGATCCACTCCGTGTTGATGCGGCGCTTCAGGGCCTTGGCGTCGGCCGGCGTCATCTTGATCTGTCGATCCCACCCTTCGGAATACATGGCGCCCCATGGACCGAGATCCAGGCAGGTCACATACAGCTCCTGTGTGTAGGGCAGGGAGGCGATGCCAATCAGATCGGCTGCCACGTTATGGCCGGCAAAACGCCCCATTACCATCGCGTGCTGGCAGGACATCATGGACTGGTTGCCTTCATTATCCGTGGTGGCGACCGCCACGTCGCCCGCGGCGAACACGCCGGACACGCCTTCCACGCGCAGCTCGCGCGTCACCTTCAGGCGGCCCAGCGCATCCTTGTCGCCGCCCAGCTGGCTGGTCAGGGCGTGCGCCCGCATGCCGCCGGTCCAGATCACGGTGTGGGATTCGATGCGCTTGCCCGACGACGTCACCAGGCCATGCTCGTCCACCGATGCCACACCATCGCCGAGGATGCGTTCAACGCCAAGGGCATCCAACGCTTCGTTAATCAGGGGACGCGGGCTCGGGCCGAGGTCCGGACCGATTTCCGGGTTACACTCAACGATGATGACGCGCACGTCTTCACCGAGGATGGTGCGCAGGCGTTCCGGCAGTTCGCAAGCCAGTTCGATGCCAGTGAAGCCGCCGCCTACCACCACGGCCGTATTGCGGGCCGCGCTGCCGGGGCGATCTGCCAGGCGGGCCAGGTGCAGGTCCAGCGCCGTTGCCTCGTCCAGCTGGTCGATGCTGAAGGCATGCTCACGGACGCCCGGCAGGTCAGGACGGTGCAGTTTGCTGCCCGTGCCCAGCACCAGACGGTCGTAGGCGAGGGTGAATTGTTCGCCTTGTGGGCCGGTGGCCAGCACGACTTTTTGCTGAGCTTGCACTTTGCTCACGGCGCCCTGGATATAACGCACGCCGGCTGCTTCCAGCACCGGCAGCAGGGGCGTGCTCATGGCGTGTGGTGCGGCTTCATGCAGGCGCGGACGCAAATGCAGTACAGGCTCGGGGGAAATCAGCGCCACTTCCACACTGTCCGACTTGCCTTGCTGGTCCAGCAGGCGCGCTGCGCCGAGGGCGCTCCACATGCCGGCGAAACCGCCGCCGACGATCAAAATTGTCTGTTTCATTACTCACTCCAAAGTTCGGTTTAAACGACGACTCGCGAAGTCGGAGTTAACAATATGCCGGGAAGCGCTGCTACGCAAGCGTAGTTCTACTGATTGCCACGCCGATGGAAGCCCGGTATCATCAAACGACGACAATTGTAGGTGGAGTTATTTCAAGATGAGCCATATCAGTAGCGCTACCGAGTACGTGCTCCATTGCCTGCTCTATCTCGACGAGCGCAATAGCGGCGTGCGCGAAGCCAGCGTGCGCGACCTGGCCGAGTTGCAGGGTGTGCCGGTGGATTACCTGGCCAAGCTGTTCACCAAGCTGACCAAGGCGGGCATCGTCAGCGCCACCGAAGGCGTGAAGGGCGGCTTTACGCTGGCACGACCAGCAGACGACATCACCGTTCTTGAAGTAGTTGATGCGGTGGAGGGCGAAAAGGCGCTGTTCGATTGCCGCGAAATTCGCGCCCGCTGCGCTGTGTACGGCGACAATCCGCCTGCCAGCGCGACGCGCGGCGTTTGCGGCATTCATGCGGTGATGCTGGAAGCGGATCAGCGTATGCGCGAAGTGCTTGCCGGGCACACGGTTGGCGCCCTGGCCAGCCGCACCTCCGCCAAGATCCCGGCGAACTACCGCCACGCGGTGGTGGAATGGTTTGGCGAGCGCGCGGGCCAGCGCCGCGGCGGCCGCAAGGCAAAAAACGACTGAATGTAGCGTTCGTTTGCGTAACTGAAGTTCAGTGTGGGAATGGATTATTGCTTAATAAGTTGCTTGCAAAAGACAGTCAGTCACATCCTGTCCATCCAAATTTGCAAAAATGAGCTAATGTAAAAGTCTCAGAACATAATTGCCCGGCCAACCATTGGTTAGCATCGGTTAGGCTGAGCTCGTACAGGGATTACGTGGGACGGTGGAGAGGCTAATGCTTGATGACGCGGCAGCAGACTTGCTGCGCGTATTTCCCTGCGAAAGCGAGATGGCGCGCAGAATGCGTGCCATGGATTGGCCATCCATGGCCGTCGGGCCAGTCGGGAATTGGCCGGACAGCTTGCGTGCGGCGTTAAGTATTTGCCTCACGTCCCGCCATCCCATGCAGCTATGGTGGGGCGCGGAATACACCCTGTTCTATAACGACGCCTGCATCCCCTGGCTCGGCCCGGACATGGCAGGCAAACCCGCCAGCGAGGCCTGGTCCGGTATCTGGGAAACCATTTCATCTGGCGTCGAAAAAATCCACAACCGTTCCGTTGCCAGCTGGACGGAAGAAGTACGCCTGCCGGCACCAGGCAGCCCATGCCTGGCCTTCGCCTTCAATGCTGTCGTGGACAAAACCGGCGCCGTGCTCGGTCTGTGCTGTACCTGTGACGAAGTGGCCCCGGCATTGCCTGCCGAATCAGCCGCTGCGAGCGGACAGGACGATCATCCCCAGCCGCCGTTTTGCGTCCTGGTTGTCGAGAATGACGCAGGCATGGGCGAACGGGCGCGTGGCTTGCTGCAGCCCTATGGGCAGGTGACGCTGGTGGTGGACAGCCAGGCCGCCGCTGCCGCGCTGTCGCAGCAGCGCTTCGACCTGCTCCTCGCCGGCGACGACCTGGAGTTGCTGCGGCACGTGCGCAACCGGCCCGCGCTGCGCCTGATGCCGGCGATGCTGATGTCGGAAAACGGCGCACTGCGCGATGAGGCGCTGGAAGCCGGCGCGGACGCCTTCCTCGTCAAGCCATTTACCGCCCGCGAACTGGAACCGGCAATCATTTCCTGCCTCGCGATCGCACGCCTGCGCGGTGAGGAGATGGCGGCCAGCGAGCTGCGCTTCCGTGCCGTGCAGCAGGCTTCGCCCGATGCCTTCCTGATCTACGCCGCGGTGCGCGACGAGAATTGCGTACTGACGGCCTTTGAGTGCCAGTTCGCCAATCCTGCCGCCATGCGTGTGCTGGGCAAGTCGGCCGCCGCGCGGCTGAGCGGCAGCAGTGAGGACGGTTTGGGCCAGCTGTTTCCTGTGCTGGTGGATGTGCTGGAAAAAGGCCATCTGTGGCAGGGCGAACATCCTTATCGCGTCAGCGGTTCCACGCGCTGGCTGCGCAGCATGGCCACGCGCGCAGGCGATCGTGTGCTGCTGTGCAGTTCGGACGTGACCATGCATCATGCGGCGGAAGCCGCGGTGCGCCAGAACGAAGCGCGCCAGAGCTTCCTGCTCGCGCTAAGCGACAATCTGCGGCCTTTGTCATGCCCGCGCAGGATCATGGAAGTGGCTTGCGAAACGCTGGGGCGGCAACTCAGGCTGGCCGCCGTCGGCTATGCGGAAATGCAGTCCGATGGCGAAATCCKGATCGATAGCGGCCGGTATGGCGATGGCCGCTTACCCGGTCTGCTGGAGAAGGGCTGCAAGCTGTCCGACCTGGCGCCGGGTTTCCGCCGCGCCTTGCTGGACGGACGGGCGCGCTTTGTGCCGGACCTGCGCCGCGCGCCGATCGAGCGCAATGGGCGCTCGGGAGGCATTTATAGCCGAGGTGTGCGGTCCACGGCCATCGCGCCCCTGATCAAAGACGGCAAACTGGTGGCCTGCCTGTATGCGGCCCATCCTGAACCACGTCACTGGCCGGCACCGGACCGCAACCTGCTGCGCGAAATTGCGGACCGCGTCTGGACGGCCGTCGAACGTGCCCGTGCTGAACAGGCGCTGGCCGACGAATTGCGCAATATGTCGCGCCTGCATGAGATGAGCTGTCGCATTGTGAAAGCGATGGATCTGAATACCATGCTGTACGAAATCCTGGATGCGACCATCGAAATGCATGGGGCCTCAGCCGGCAGTGTGCAGCTGTACGATGAGGAGGGACTTTGCCTGCGTACCGCCGCGCAGCGCGGCTTCGATCCGGATTTCATGTACCGCTTCAAATCGGTGCGTAGTGGAGACGGCACCGCTTGCGGCCTGGCGTTGGCCAGCGGACAGCGCGTGATTGTCGAGGATATCGAAAAGGAGCCGCTCAGCTCCGAACTGCGCGTCATTGGCCGCCTGGCGCGATTCCGCGCGGTGCAATCGACGCCGCTGATTTCGCACGGCGGCAAAGTGCTGGGCATGCTGAACACGCACTTCCGCGAAGCGCGCCACTTCAGCGAACGCGAGCTGCGCATGACGGACCTGTATGCACGCCACGCGGCGGACGCCATCGGCGCCCACCTGCGCGAGCAGATGCAGGTGCGGAACAGCGAGCTGCTGGAAAGCCGGGTCGCTGAACGCACCCAGGAGCTGCAACAGACGCTGAATGCGCTGAACCGCGAGATCCTGGACCGCAAGCAGGCCGAAGACCGTTTGCGGCAGAGCGAGAAGCTGAAGGCCATCGGTCAGCTCACCGGAGGCATCGCGCACGACTTCAATAATATGCTGCAAACCATTAGCAGCGGCCTGAATCTGGTGCGCATCCGTCTTCAGCAGGGCAAGCTGGGCGAAGTGGAAGGCTATTTGCGGCGTGCCGAGAAAGGCGCCCAGCGCGCGGCTGGGCTGACGCACCGTTTGCTGGCCTTCAGCCGGCAGCAGACGCTGGAACCGAAAAGTGTCAGCCTGGGCCGCATCGCGCTGGAGATGGAAGACATGATCCGGCGCGCGGTTGGGCCGTCCGTCCAGGTCGAACTTCAGTTATGCGCCGGCAAATGGCTGGTGATGTGCGACCCGAATCAGATGGAAAGCGCCTTGCTGAATCTCTGCGTCAATGCGCGCGACGCCATGCCGGACGGCGGCTGGCTGACCATCAGCACCGACGAAATGGAACTGGACGGCATGGAAGCCCAGCATCAGGAAGGCGCTGCGGCCGGACGTTATGCGACCATCGCCGTTTCGGATAGCGGCATGGGCATGAAGCCGGAAGTCCTGGCTCACGTGTTCGAACCCTTCTTCACCACCAAACCCCTGGGCAAAGGCACGGGGCTTGGCCTGAGCCAGATTTACGGTTTTGTGCGGCAGTCGGGTGGTTTCGTGCAGATTGAATCGGAACCGGAAAAAGGCACCACGGTGCGCGTCTGCATGCCGTTTTCCGCCAGCGATCCGGCTTTCGAAATCCCCGCTGGTCCCGAAAAAGGCCGCACCCTGTTGCTGGTGGAAGACGAGCAGGATGTACGCGAGATGACCGGCGAGCAGTTGCGTGAGCTGGGCTACCGTGTGCTGGAAGCCGATTGCGGCGCCGCTGCGCTGCGCCTGGTGCAGTCAGGACCCCATATCGATCTGATGATCACGGATATTGGTCTGCCGGGCGGGATGGATGGCAACCAGGTGGTGGGGGCTGTCCGCGAACGGCTCCCCGTACTGCCGGTGATTATGATCAGTGGGTATGCGRCCGGCGCCACGGCGGCGGACACGGAGCTGCTGCGCAAGCCCTTCCTGGTTTCCGACCTGGCCGAGCGCGTCAAAGCCAAGCTTGAGGCGGTGCACCCCTGAGGTACAATGCTGCCTTTCCAGCATATAACCATCAGAATAGTGCAAACCCGCCAACTTTATCTCCGACTGACCAAGGAATTCCAGCCCTATATCGGGG
>NZ_JBFRDW010000194.1:0-9114 GCF_052113985.1 Pseudoduganella sp. RAF53_2
TACTGGTGTATTGGGCGTTGATCACGCTGGGGCCTTTGTCGGTGGGCGTGTCGATTACGATGTCGATCCATTTGTTCTCGGCCACCACCAGCCTGGTGGGGAATATCTTCGGTGAGCTGTTCTATAGCCTGTTGTCGGTGGTGCTGACGACGCTGGCCTTCACTTTCCTTTACATTGCGGTCCCGAACCGCAATGTGGACTGGCGCGACGCGGCTTGCGGCGGTGTGGTCGCGGCAATTGGCTTCGAACTCGCGAAGCGCGGCTTTGCGGTCTTCATTTCGCAGGTGCCGACTTACTCGAAGATTTATGGCGCGCTGGCGGCGCTGCCTTTGTTCCTGCTGTGGATTTATCTTTCCTGGCTGATTACGCTGGTCGGTGCGCTGCTGACGGCTGCATTGCCGGTCGTGAAGTACGAGCGCTGGTGGCATGAGGCGCAGCCAGGTGGCGAGTTTATCGACGCCATGGCCGTGCTCAAGGTGCTGCACGAGGCGCGCGAGCGGGCCGACAATGCGCTGGTCAGTGCATCCTTCATCCGCTACCGCACGCGGCTGGGCTTCGACGAGCTGGACGGCTTGCTGGAGAAAATGCTGGCGCAGGGCTGGGTGGGGCGCGTGAAGCTTGCGCCGCCCAACCGCGTCCAGATGGGCAAGCGCGCGAGCGAAGGCGGCGACAACTGGGTGCTGCTGGCAAACCTCGACAAGCTCACGCTGGCCGACGTCTACCGGCTATTTGTCTTCGCGGGCATGGCCATCAATGCCGGCGCCGCAGCGGACAACGGTAGCGACAGCGACCGCCAGATCAGCCGCGAAGCCGCCATCCTCGCCCGCCAGGTTGAGGACGCCGTTGAGTCAGGTCTCAACACGCCGCTCGCTCGGCACTTCGGCGGCTAAGGACGCAGGAAGCCTGACAGCGCATCCAGCACGGCATCGGGCTGTTCGGCCATCATCTGGTGACCGGCGTCCACGGTTACGGTGCGGGCGTGAGGAAGGGCCGCGACCAGCGCTTTGGCGGAGCGGGGCGGTGTCATCATGTCCTTACTGCCGTTGATGAAGAGGACCGGACATTTCACGGATTGCGCAGCGGTTTCGCCGTTAGCATAGCTGTTGCACGCGGTGAAGTCGGTGTGGAACAGCCGGGGCTCGCCACGCGATGCGATCCGCTGCATCAGGCGCTGCGACATGCCGCTCACGTAGAAGCCCGGCGCGGGGCAGGACGGTTTCTGCGCATACGAGGAATGCGACCAGATGTTGACCATGTCGATGGCCGTCTGCTCGGCATTCAGCGCGGCGTCCAGCAGGGCATCGGACACTTTCATCGGCCAGGTGGAGCCCAGCAGCGCCAGGCCTGTGATGCGGTCCGGCGCGCGATGAGCGGCTTCCAGCGCGATCAGGGAGCCCATGCTGTGGCCGACCAGCGCAGCCTGTGAAACGCCAGCGGCATCCAGCAGCGACAGCACCCAGCCGGCCATTTCCTCGACCGTGCGCAAGGCCGCGCCGGCACTGCGGCCGTGGCCGGGCAGGTCGACCGCCAGTACGCCATAGCCGTGATGAGCCAGGTAGCGCGACTGGAGCGCCCACACGGAGTGGTCGTTCTGCGCGCCATGCAGGAACACCACGCAGGGCAGGGAAGCGTCAAAGGCTTTGCCGCCGGTATAGCAATAGGAGCCATTCAGCAGCATCATTACGCTCCTTTCTGCGACATTTTGAGGCCGCGCGCCAGGTCTTCGATCAGATCGTCCGGATCTTCCAGTCCGACCGACAAGCGCATGGTGCCCTCGGCTATGCCGGATGCCGCTAGCTGGTCTGTGGGCACGCGGAAATGCGTGGTCGATGCCGGATGAATGACCAGCGACTTGGCATCGCCCACGTTCGCCAAGTGCGAGAACACTTTGAGGCTGTCGACAAAGCGCTTGCCTGCGGCGCGGTCGCCCTTCAGCGTGAACGACAGCACCGCGCCGCAGCCGCGCGGCATCAGGCGCTGGGCCAGTGCGTGGTCGGGATGCGAATCCAGTTCGGGGTAAGCAATCGACTCGACCGCAGGCTGCGACAGCAGGAACTCAAGCACCTTGCGCGTGTTGGCAACGTGGCGGTCCATGCGCAGGCCCAGAGTCTCGATGCCCTGCAGGATGGCGAACGCATTGTGCGGCGACATCACTGCTCCAAAATCGCGCAAGCCCTCACGGCGCGCGCGCAAGGCGAACGGCGCCACAGTGGACTCTTCCGCGAACACCATGCCGTGGAAGCCGTCATACGGTTCGCACAGCTCTGCAAAGCGGCCAGTGCGCTCATACGCTGCCTGCCAGTCGAACGTGCCGCCATCGACCAGCAGACCGCCAACCGCCGTGCCGTGGCCGCACAGGAACTTGGTGGCGGAGTGGAACACCAGGTCGGCGCCGTGATCGAAAGGACGCAGCAGATAGGGAGTGGTGAAGGTCGAATCCATCATCAGCGGCAGGCCCGCTTCATGCGCGATCGCCGCAACCGATGGGATATCCAGCACGTCCAGTCCGGGATTGCCGAGCGTTTCGCCAAACAGCACCTTGGTCGATGGACGAATCGCCGCGCGCCACGCATCCAGGTTGCGCGGATCGACCAAGGTCGTCTCGATCCCGAAGCGCTTCAGCGTGTAAGCCAGCAGATTGTGCGAGCCGCCATACAGCGCGCGTGACGCCACGATGTGCGAACCGGCACCGGCAATCGTGCACAGGCCCAGATGCATGGCCGCCTGCCCGCTGGCAGTAGCAATTCCGGCCACGCCGCCTTCCAGCGCCGCGATGCGTTCCTCCAGCACCGCATTGGTCGGATTCGAGATGCGCGAATACACATGGCCTGAACGCTCCATATTGAAGAGCGCTGCGGCGTGATCGGAATCGCGGAAGGCGTAAGCGGAGGTGAAGTGAATCGGGGTGGCGCGCGCGCCGGTGGACGGATCGGGCGTGGCGCCCGCATGCAGCGAGAGGGTATCAAAGCCGGGGTACTTGGGACCGCTCATGGATTGTCTCGTCGGGTTTCTGGAATGGCCCCGATCCTACCGTGTTATCACACGCATGAATAGTGTTGTAATTTACTTATGCTCAAAACTGGATTTTTTAGCCCGCTTACGCTACATTCCCTGGTAAGGCTTACAATAAAACAAAATCCATTCACAGCGGACAGGACGGCCCAAAATGAAAGTCTCCGAAATTCTCCAGGTCAAAGGCAACATCCTCTACACGATTTCCCCGGACCAGCCGCTGGTAGAGGCAGCCAATACGATGGCCGAGAAGGACATCGGCTCGCTGGTCGTGATGGAGTACGGCGATCTGGTCGGCATGCTGACCTTCCGCGAAGTGCTCAAGGCCCTGCATGCGAATCAGGGTTCGGTCGGTGGTGGTACGGTGCGCAAGCACATGGAAGACCATCCGATTACCGTCACTCCGGACACCGAAGTGAACGAAGTGCGCCGCATCATGCTTGAGAAGCACGCGCGCTACCTGCCGGTGATGAACGCCAAGACCCTGCTGGGCGTGATTTCCTTCTATGACGTGGCTCGTGCCGTGCTGGAAGCGCAAAGCTTCGAGAACCGCATGCTGAAAGCCTACATCCGCGACTGGCCCGCCGAGGAAGAGGAGAAGTCCGAAAGCTAAAACAAATGGGGACGTAGCACATTTACCGCCCAGGGCGCCAAATGTGTTACGTCCCCATTTAATTTATGCGACGCCGGCTAGGGCGTCGTTACTGAGCCATCCTTCCAGCGCGCTGCCGGTCATCGGGCGGGCGAACAGGAAGCCCTGGCCTAGCGGGCAGCCGAGGTTTTCCAGGATCTGCGCCTGGCGTTCGTCTTCCACACCTTCCGCAATCACTTGCAGGCCCAGGTTGCGGCCCAGTTGAATCACCATTTCGGCGATGCTGCTGCCGCGCGCGGATTGCGTGATTTCGGTGACGAAGGCGCGGTCGATTTTCAGGCGATCGATCTGCAGGCGCTGCAGGTAGGAGAGGGAAGAGAAGCCGGTGCCGAAATCGTCGATCGCAATCGCGACGCCGGTCTGCTTGATCTGCGCCAGCATCTTGATCAGCATGTCCGGCTCTTCCATCGCCATCGATTCGGTAATCTCCAGCTCCACGTATTCCGGCGGCGCGCCGGTTTCGCTCAGCGCGCGCTTCAGCGTGTCGAGGAACAGCGGGTGGCGGAACTGCACTTGCGAGACGTTGATCGAAATCGTGAAGTCCTGATGCCCGGCTGCACGCAATTCGACCAGCTCGCGGCAAGCCGTATGCATCACCCATTCGCCCAGATCGATGATCAGGCCTGAATACTCGGCAATCGGAATGAAGCGGTCCGGCGACACGAATTTGCCGTCCGGCGTCTGCCAGCGCAGCAGAGCCTCGGCGCCAACCGGGCGGCGCGTGACCAGATCGATTTGCGGCTGGTACACCACGAAAAGCTGATTCTGTCCAAAGGCTGTGCGCAGCGCGTGCATCATGCGCACGCGTTCGCGGATTTCGACGCCCATGCTGCGCGAGAAATAGAAGTGGCCGGCGCGCTGCTGGCTCTTGGCGCGCTTCAGGGCGATGTCGGCATCCTTCAATGCATCGGCGCCGCCGCCATCGTGTTCGCACAGGCGCACCAGGCCGAGCGTGGCGGACAGCTGTACATCCTGGCCTTCAATACTGAATGGCTTGGCGAACAGCGTCAGAATATTGGCTGGATTGACTTGCGCGGAATCGCCCAGCACGCAGAAGATGTCGCCGCCGATGCGTGCAACGGTCAGTTGCTGCCCCAGGCTGTTTTGCAGACGGCTTGCAACGGCGGACAGCAGCAAGTCGCCGAATTCATGGCCCAGCGCGTCATTGGTTTCTGCGAAGTGATCGAGGTCGACCAGCGACAGCGTAGCATCCTGTTTTGCAGGGCCGGCCAGCGTGGCGTCGAGAATTTCAATCAGGCGCGTGCGGTTCGGCAGCTTGGACAGGTTGTCGTAGAAGGCCGCCGTATGCAGATGCGATACCAGCTCCACGTTTTCCAGACCCACGGCCACATTGCTACAGAAGACATCGAGCAGGCCTTTTTGCAGCTCGGTTGCCGGCTGGCTCACGTCGAGGAAAGCGACGAAAGTGTGACTCGCTTTGCCTGCAAAATGCAGGGTCACATAATCCGGACCGAAGATATTGCTGCGCGCAGCCAGGCATTGCTCCAGCGCGGCGTGCACACGATCGTTGTCGGCTTCGGTCAGATGGACGTTCGACAGGTCGTGATAGCTGCCGCTGGCTGCCACCACGATCAATTCATGCAAGCCCGCATCCGGGCACTCCTGGATGCACAGCAGTCCATTGGCCGTCTGGCCGAGCAATTCGGCAGCCTGAGTCAGGACGCCCGCAGCGAAATTGTTCACGCCGTGCAGCGCCATCAACTCCGTGCTGGCGTGCACCACTTTGTTCAAGCCGCGGCGGCTTTCGTTGATATTGCGGATTTGCTCGTAGGAGCGGATGGCCGCAGTCACCGTGGTGAATAGCTTGATGCGGGTAAGTTCAGACTTTGTTTTGTAATCGTTGATGTCGAAATCGCGGATCGCGTCGATCTCCGGCGCATAGCCTGGCTGGCCGGTACGCAGAATGATGCGCACATCGGTCAGCTTCAGCGTTTCGCGGATATAGCGCACCAGGTGCAAACCGGCGTCATCCTGCTCCATGACTACGTCAAGCAGGATCACGGCGATTTCCTGTTCATGCTTCAGTAGTTCACGCGCTTGTGCGGCCGAATAGGCGTGCACGAATTCGAGGGGACGGTGCTGCATGTCGAGATTGCCGAGGGCGAACGTGGTCGTCGAGTGGACGTCCTCGTCGTCATCGATAATCATCACGCGCCATACTTTGCGCTGGGCGGTGCTGGCTGGTTGAGCGGGGTGCTCTTCTAAGAATACCAGATCATCCTGATCGTCCTTGCCGTGGTCAAGGGGCGAGATCGATGGGGGCATGTGTCGCTTCTCCAAGGGTATCGGTGTTCTTACGGAATTAAGTATATAGCGAATTGTTCAATAGAACGACCATTTAAACAATTTACCCTTTGCTAACGGCTTTCTGTATGCAACTTTTAACAATTCTGTGGTTTCATGCCATCAAAACCGTGTCTGGTTAGACAATGGGGAACACGGTAGAATAGGGAGATTTCCCATCTCAAGCGATTCCACGATATGTCCGGTAATACCTTTGGCAAGCTGTTCACCGTCACCACGTTTGGCGAATCCCACGGTCCCGCAATTGGCTGCGTTATTGACGGTTGCCCGCCGGGCCTGCCGCTCTCTGAAACCGATATCCAGCCCGAACTGGATCGCCGCAAGCCAGGCACTTCGCGCCACGTGACGCAGCGCCAGGAGCCGGACACTGTGCAGATTCTGTCGGGCGTGTACGAGGGCGTGACCACCGGCACCCCGATCGCGCTGCTGATCAAGAACGAAGACCAGCGCAGCAAGGACTACGGCAACATCACCGAGAGCTTCCGGCCCGGCCATGCCGACTACACTTACTGGCATAAGTACGGCGTGCGCGATCCACGCGGCGGCGGCCGTTCTTCGGCACGTCTGACCGCACCGATTGTCGGCGCAGCTGCCATCGCCAAGAAGTGGCTGAATCACCAGTACGGCACCGAGTTCGCCGGCTGCATGAGCCAGCTGGGCGAGATTGAAGTGCCGTTCCAGAATTTCGAACATGTACCAGCCAATCCTTTCTTCGCCGCGACAGCGGACGAAGCACTGATCGCGCGCATGGAAGCCTATATGGACGATCTGCGCAAGGCGGGCGACTCGATCGGCGCGCGCATCGATGTGGTGGCGCGCAATGTGCCGGTTGGCCTGGGCCAGCCGATCTACGACAAGCTGGATGCCGATATCGCTTACGCCATGATGGGCATCAATGCGGTGAAGGGCGTGGAGATTGGCGCAGGCTTCAAGTGCATCGCCCAGCGCGGCTCGGAGCACGGCGACGAGCTGACGCCGGATGGCTTCATCGGCAATAACGCAGGCGGTGTGTTGGGCGGCATTTCGACCGGCCAGGACATCACGGTGTCCATCGCCATCAAGCCGACCTCGTCGATCCGTACGCCGCGCCGCTCCATCGACAAGGACGGCAATCCGGTGATGGTGGAAACCTTCGGCCGCCACGATCCATGCGTCGGCATCCGCGCCACGCCGATCGCTGAGGCCATGCTGGCCCTGGTGCTGATGGATCACGCGCTGATGAACCGTGCCCAGTGCGGCGACGTCAGTGTTTCGACGCCGGATATCGCAAGGAAGTAATGCCCGCTCAGTCTTTCGGTTTCGCGCTTTTCCTCTTCTGTTACTACGCATACGCCGGCACCTTTTCCTCCTATGCCTCGCTGTTCTTCCGGGGCAGGGGGATGTCGGTGGCGGAAATCGGCGTACTGATGTCCCTGATTCAGGTGCTGCGCATTTTCGGTCCCAACGTCTGGGGTTATGTTGCGGACCATAGCGAACGCCGCGTCTTCGTATTGCGCCTGACCGGCTGCGCCGCGCTCACCGCGTTCTCCGGTTTCTATATCGGCTCTACCTTCGCCGCTTATTTCGCGGCGATGGTGCTGCTCAATCTCTTCACCAGCGCGCAAGGCCCGATCTGCGAAGCGCTGATGATTTCCGAAATGCGCGGCGACCTGACGCACTACGGGCGCTTGCGCTTGTGGGGCTCGATCGGCTTCATCGTGACGGTCATGCTGGCCTCCTATGCGATGGACTGGTTCGGCACCGAAGCGCTGCTGCCCGTCGCTGGCGCGCTGCTGGTGTGCGTGATCGGCGCGGCTTTCCATTTGCGCGAAGTGCCGCGCATGACGCATGCCGGTGAAAAGCCTTCACTGATGGCCGTGCTGCGCAAGCGCGAGGTGATTGCTTTCTTCGCGTCGACTGCGCTGATGGTGGCGGCGCATACATCGCTCTACACCTTCTACTCGCTGTACCTGGAACATCACGGCTACAGCAAGGCCGTGACGGGCGTCATGTGGTCGCTGGGCGTGGTKGCGGAAGTGATGCTGTTCTATTGGCAGGCGCCGGTGCTGAAGCGCTTTGGCCCCAAGCGGCTGATGTTCCTGTGCTTTGCGATTGGCATCGTACGCTTCAACCTGATGGGCGCGGCGCCGAAATCGCTGGCCATTCTGGTGATTGCGCAAACCATGCATGCGGCGACGTTCGCCCTGCATCATTCGTCCTCGGTGGTAACCATGCAGCGCTGGTTCGCAGGTGCCTTGCAGGCGCGCGGCCAAGCGCTTTACATCAGCGTTTCCTATGGTCTTGGCGGCACGCTGGGCGGACTGTTCCTGACCAAATGCTGGGACGCGATGGGACCGGAGTCGGTCTACTTTGTGGCTGCGGGACTGGTGGCGGCGGGCGCCGTGGCGGCAGCGCTGTCCTTCCGCTGGCAGCGGAAGGATGCTCAGGCTGCGGTCTTGCTGGCAGGTTCGGTCTGAGCCTGGTGGCGGCGTTCGACCGACTTCATCACCAGATTACGCATATCGTTCAACAGCGAGAACTCGGTCGGGCTGAGTTGAATCGGCGGGAAACTGTCGTCCCAGTCGCCGTACAGGAAGCCGGTCGGCTGGCCGTTGGAGCATAACGGCAGAATCACGAAGCTGCGCGCATCGGACAAGGTGCTGCGCCACCACTGCGGCAGCTTGGCTGCAAATTTCGGATCGCGTGCGTTCTCGATAAAGATCACGCGGTCGCTGTTCAGGGCTGCGTGGAAAACGTTCGGCTCGTAGTTGTCTTCAAAGTTCATCTCCGCCAGACGTTCACGTATGCCTTCGCCGAAGCACATGCGCGCGGCGTACTTGCCTTCGCGGCGATTGCGCACGAAGGCGACGGCGCGCGAGAAGTCCAGGCCTTTGTACACGCTTTCCAGCGCGATCTGCACGATCTGGCCGGGGCTGGCGGTGTCGATGACATCGCGGATATCGGCCAGTCCGCTAAGCAGCACATTGTTGCCCTGTACGCGCTGGCGGGTTTTGGCGAGCGCTTTGGCGCGGCGTTCGGCTGGCTTGGACAGGGGCGCGATGGACAGGTCGGCCGCCGCGGCGACCTTGGCTTGCTCGATGGCTTGCGCCAGCTTGTCGGTCGAAACGCCGATCATGCTGGAATAG
>NZ_JBFRDW010000195.1:0-9113 GCF_052113985.1 Pseudoduganella sp. RAF53_2
GGGCTCTGCGTGACGCTGCCATCGATAAAGCCTTCCCGCAGCGGCGCCAGATGATCCTGGCCGTGGTGCAGGCGCCCGCACGCGAACTGGCCGATGCCGCTGCCGACGCACTGGCTGCTGATCTGGAAACGCAAACCCAACGATTCCGCACCGTGAGCCGTCCCGGCGGCGGTGAATATTTCGGCCGCGCGGGCCTGATGTTCCTGCCCACCGAAGAGGTACAAAAGCTCACCGCACAATTACAGGAAGCCAAGCCGCTGATTGGGCTTCTACAGCGCGACCCTTCGCTGCGCGGCTTGTCCGATACCTTGTCCACCACGCTGGCCCTGCCTCTGCAATTAGGCCAGGTCAAGCTGGAGGACATGGCCAGCCTGCTCGAGCGCAGCGCCGCGGCGATTGAAGGCACACTGGCCGGCCAGCACGCCGCCCTGTCGTGGATGGACCTGGATACTCAGCCAAAAGACAAGCCGACGCAAGCCAGCGCCTTCGTCGCCATCACACCAAAACTCGATTTCGCCAACCTCGCCGCCGGTGGCGATGYCAGTGACCTGATTCGCGCCAGCGCGGCCCGGCTCGACCTGTCGCGCAAATTCAACGCAACGGTACGCCTGACCGGTCCGCAGCCGCTGGCCGACGAGGAATTCGCGTCCGTGGCGGAAGGCGCCATCCTGAACGGCGTTCTGACCCTGCTGCTGGTGATCGTCATCCTCTGGCTGGCACTGCGGTCGACCAAACTGATCGCCGCCGTGCTTATCAGCCTGATTGCAGGCCTGATCGTGACAGCGGCCCTGGGCCTGGCCATGGTCGGCTCGCTGAATATGATTTCGGTGGCCTTCGCCGTACTGTTCATCGGCCTGGGCGGSGACTTCGGCATCCAGTTCGGCGTGCGTTACCGCGCCGAGCGCCACGAGCACCCTACCCTGCATCTGGCACTGGAACGCAGCGCCGCCGTGGCAGGCGGGCCGCTGGCACTGGCCGCTGCGGCCACCGCCCTCGCCTTCTTCTGCTTCCTGCCTACCGATTATCGCGGCGTGGCGGAGCTGGGGCTGATCGCCGGTGCCGGTATGCTGGTAGCCTTCTTCTTCACGCTGACACTGCTGCCGGCGCTGATCAGCGTCTTCCGTCCGCACGGCGAGCCAACGCTGCCTTCGGTGCGCTGGCTGGCTCCCGCCGACGAATTCTTTGAGCGCCACCGCAATGCGGTGCTGATCGGCGCAGGGGTGCTGATCCTGGCCGGTGTGCCTCTGCTGACCCATCTGCGCTTCGACTTCGATCCGCTCAACCTGAAAGATCCGAATTCCGAATCGATGGCCACGCTGCGCGCGCTGGCCGATGCGCCGGAAGCGGGTACGGAAGACGTCAGCGTGCTGGCGCCTTCGCTGGACGATGCGCAAAAAACGGCGAAGCGCCTGGCTGCCGTGCCGGAAGTCCTGCGCACCATCACCCTGTACAGTCTTGTGCCGGAAGATCAGGAAGCCAAGCTGCCGCTGATTTCCGCCGCTTCGGCCGTACTGTCGCCAATACTGGCCCAGCCGACGGCCGCCGCAGCCAGCGATGCCCTGCGCGTCGCAGCTCTGAAGCGCCTGGGCAGCCAGCTGGAACTGGCGGCGGAAGATCATCCCGGCGCCGGCAGTGCTCCTGCCCTGCGCCTCGCCAAAGCCGTGCAGCGCTTGGCCGGCGCCGATCCCCGCCAGCGTGACCGCGCCGAAGCGGCGATCGCGCTGCCACTGCGCTTGTCGCTAGCCCGCCTGCAACTGGCCCTGCAAGCGCAGCCAGTCAGCGTGAAGGATGTGCCGCCGGCCCTGGTGCGCGACTGGGTCACACCGGATGGCCGCGCCCTCGTCTCGATTACGCCGCGCCTGCCGGCGCCGGACAGCGACGATTTCCCCGATACGCTCGACCAGTTCATCGATGCCGTATTGCGCGCCGATCCGCGCGCTGCCAGCGGTCCGATTTCCGTGCGCGGATCGGCCGACACCATCATGGGCGCCTTCGGCAAGGCCACCGGCTATGCCCTGCTGTCGATTACCCTGCTGCTGTGGATTACGCTGCGCCGCTTCGGCGACGTGCTGCGCACGCTGGTGCCGCTGCTGGTATCCACCCTGGTCACGCTGGAAGTCTGCGTGCTGATCGACCTGCCGCTGAATTTCGCCAATGTGATCGCGCTGCCGCTGCTGCTTGGCGTTGGCGTCGCCTTCAAAATTTATTATGTGATGGCCTGGCGCGCGGGCCAGACCCATTTGCTGCAATCGAGCCTGACGCATGCGGTGCTGTTCAGCGCAGCCACCACCGCCGCGGCGTTCGGCAGTCTGAGTTTTTCACATCACCCCGGCACGGCCAGTATGGGCCAGCTGCTGGCCCTGGCGCTTGCGTGTACCTTGATTGGCGCCGTTTTCTTCCAGCCTATCCTGCTGGGCCGTCCGCGCGATACCGTGCGCACGCCCATCCCGCCGGATCTGCAGGACGACGAGGGCAGCCTGGAACTGGTGAGCAGTGCGGGCCGCAAAACCTCTGTCGGGGATTGACCTCCATGAAGCCAACGACTAGTTGTTCCGCCGTGATCCTGTGCGCCCTGCTGGGCGGTTGCGCCACCGTGCAAAGCCCTACTCCGGGCGATCCGCTGGAATCGTTCAACCGCAGCATGTTCAGCTTTAACGATACGCTGGACACGCATGTCATGAAGCCGGTGGCGCAGGGCTATCAGTCCGTCACACCATCCTTCGTCCGCACGGGCGTGACGAACTTCTTCGGCAACCTGGGCGACGTGGGCAATACGGTCAATAACTTCCTGCAGGGGAAAGTGGGCGATGGTTTCGAAAGCCTGATGCGGGTGGCGATGAACACTACTTTCGGCCTGCTTGGTATTCTGGATTTCGCCACACAGGCAGGCATTCCCAAGCATTCACAGGACTTCGGCCTGACGCTGGGGACCTGGGGCCTGCCTTCAGGCTCTTACCTGGTGCTGCCGCTGTTCGGTCCCAGCTCGTTCCGCGATGGCGTGGGCGTGGGCGTGGATATGTACTTTGATCCTGTGACCTATGTGGATTCGGATTACGCGATTCCCATGCGCGCGGTGAACATCGTCAATACGCGCGCCAATTATCTGGGTGCCACGGATTTGCTGGAGCAGGCGGCGCTGGATAAATACACCTTCGTGCGCGACGCCTATATGCAGCAGCGCCGCAACCGTCTGGGACAGGGTAAGGAAGGCGGCCTGCCGCAGTATGAGGAACCGGATGAGGGCAAGCCAGCCGAGGCGCCACAGTCCGGCGCCACACCGGTGCCGCCGCCACAGCAGCAGCCTGCCGAGCCGGCGCCGCAACAGCCGGCGGCGCGCTGACGGGCACGCATTCGCGCCGGCGCACGCGGGCCGCGCGGCTCAGGCCAGCGCGTCCGGCAGGGCGAAACGCTCACCCAGCCGCGCGCGCACCTGGCCCAGCGCGGTGCGCGCTTGCGCGGAATCGCGGCCCAGCCGCATCAGTGCTCCCAATTGCGTGGGACGCGTCAACAGGCTGCCTAATAGCGCACTGACGTCAGTCCGCCCATCGACGCCAAATGCCGCCACCGCAGCCGGCGGAACGGGACGCTCAGCCGGATCGATCACCACGCGCAAGGCGGCGAACGGCACGCCAGCCTGCCGCGCCGCGCGGGCGCCGATGTGCGATTCCATATCCGCCGCCAGCGCACCCAGCGCTGCGTACATGCCGGCCTTGTCGTCCACCGCCGCGATCGGCGCATCCACGCCTGCCAACGGCCCCAACGCCACGCCCGGCAAAGCGCGCAGCAACTCGGCGGTCCAGAGCGAATCGGTAGGAATTGTTTCGGCAAGCGTCGAGATGCGGTCAGCGATGACGATCGCCCCGGGTTTCAATGAAGGCGCCAGCCCGCCCGCCACGCCAAAGCTGATCAGCCCCGCGCAGGGCTGCTGCAAACGCGCAGTTAAAGCGCGCTCCAGCGCCTCGCCGCGCAGGCCATAGATCACTTCCGCATCGGCGATGCGCGCTTCGAACGCCATGCCCGTGAGGACAAGGACAGGCGCGCCGATCACATCCCCCAGCGCGTTGGAGCGGCTCCGTCGCGGCGCAGGTTGGCGTAGCGTGCCAGGACCCACAGCAGGAAGTAATGCGCGTAGCCGTGGTAGCGCAGGTAGAACACGCGCGGGAAGCCAACAGCCGTAAAGTGTTCCTCTTCCCAGGTGCCGTCTTCGCGCTGCGTGGAAACCAGATAGGCGATGCCGCGCTCAATGGCTTCGTTATCGCCCTCGCCTGCCGCCATCAGGCCCATGATGGCCCATGCCGTTTGCGATGGTGTGCTGATCGAATTCTCGTGACCGTTGTAGTCAATGCGGTAGCTGTCGCCGCCTTCGCCCCAGCCGCCGTCGTCGTTCTGGACGCTGAGCAGCCATTGGCCCGCGCGCTTCATGGCTGGATGGTCCGCATCCAGGCCAGCGGCATTCAGCGCGCACAGCACGCTCCAGGTCCCGTACACATAATTGGTGCCCCAGCGGCCGAACCAGCTGCCATTGTCTTCCTGCTCGTCCAGCAGGTAATTCAGCGCCAGCTGCGCTTCCGGGCTGGTGACGCCGCCCTCCATCTGCGCCAGCATGGACAGGCAGCGCGCCGACACGTCCGCCGTTGGCGGGTCAAGCAAGGCGCCGTGGTCGGCAAACGGAATGTTATTCAGATAGTAGTGCGTGTTCTCAGGCTCGAAAGCGCCCCAGCCGCCATTGGAACTCTGCATGCCCACCACCCATTCGCGCGCACGCTCGATGGCGTCCTTCGATGGCGGCAGTTTGGGGTCGTCATGCGGCACGTGCTCGCCCAGCGTTTGCGTGAAGCGATGCAGGGCCATGGCCACAACGGCGGTATCGTCCACGTCCGGATAATAGGCGTTTTCGTACTGGAAGGCCCAGCCGCCGGGGCGCACGTCCGGACGACGCACCGTCCAGTCGCCRCGATGATCCAGCACCTGCAGGCTGCGCAGCCAGTTCAGGCCACGCGCAGCCGCCGCCGAAGCCTTGGAGCTGGACACCTCCAGCAACGCGTGGCAGGCCAGCGCCGTATCCCACACCGGCGACAGGCAAGGCTGGCAATAGGATTCGTCCTCGCGGTCCACCAGCAGCAGATCGATGGATTTGCGCGCTACCTCCGCATCAGGATCGGTAGCCGGCACGCCTAGCACATCGAACATTAAAACAGCATTAACCATGGCCGGAAAAATCGCACCGAGGCCATGCTCACCGTTGACACGCTCGCGCACAAACTGCTCGGCCTTCTTCAAGGCGCGCCGGCGCAAGCCGTTTGGAATCAGTTTTTCGCCAGCGCGCAACACCACGTCGATGCCGCGGAATATGGCGTACCAGCCGCGGTGCTGATGCGGCGCGCAAGGCGGCAAATCGGCCTTCTCGGCTGGATGTATGAACAATTCGTCGATCTTCACGCCACGCGGATTGCGGGCCACGGGACGCAGGCTATTCAGCACCAGCAGCGGCACCAGCACGGTACGCGACCAGTAAGAGACTTTCGAAATATGGAATGGCGCCCAGACCGGCAGCAGCATCAGCTCCACCGGCATCATCGGCACGCTGCGCCAAGGCAGGATGCCATACAGCGCCAGCATCGTGCGCGTGAAGACGTTGGCGTTTTCGGCGCCGCCCAATTCCAGGATGCGGGCGCGCGCCCGCTGCATATGGGGCGCGTCCGGCGAGTCGCCCAGCATCTTCAGCGCGAAGTAGGCCTTCACGCTGGCGCTGATATCGGCCGCGCCATCATGAAACAGGGGCCAGCCGCCATCGCGGCCCTGCACGCGCCGCAAATAGCGGCCCATGCGTTCTTCCAGTTCGGGGTTGTGGGCTTCGCCAAGATAATGGACGAGCAGGACATATTCAGCGGTGATCGTGGAGTCCGCTTCCAGCTCATACAGCCAGTGGCCATCTTCACGCTGGCGGGAGAGGACGGCATCGAGAGCTAGCTCGAGCGCCGTTTCCGCACTGCGCGGTGCCGGTCGGGTTTGCGCTTGTCGTACCTGGGCCATATTCACCTGAATCAAAGGTTAATGCGATGGGGGCACTGCCTTGGTGGCTCGACAAATTATAACAATATGTCAAAGCGACACACTATCCTAGCGGATATATGAAAGTCTTGCAGGAGCTTGCCAACAACAGGTGAAAGTAGGTGCGCGTCGCAGTTTGGGCGATCAGGGATTTCCTCCGAGCACTGCTTCTTTTGCGATGATCAACAATCCGGAATCAGAACAGATTGCCCTGCGCCGTGGTCAGGCTGGCGAAGCTGCTGTTAAGGGGAAGCAGGATGGAGTCGGCAATCGGTTCCAGCTGCTTGCTCAGATAGTGCTCATAGTCGATGGCCGAGCGCTGGACTTCCAGCGGCTCGGGGCCGTTCCTGGTCATCACGTAGCTGATCCAGCCGCCGTTCTGGTAGCGCAGGGGGCGTTTCATGCTGGCGTTGTATTCGTCGGCGATGCGGGCGGCGCGCACTTGCGGCGGCACGTTGACCTGGTATTCGTCCAGCCGCTGGCGCAGGCGCTTGCGGTAGACCAGCAGTTCATCCATTTCGCCGGACAAGGTCTTGCGCGCATACTCGCGTACGAAGTCCTCGTACGGTTCGGAATTGAAGACCAACTTGAACAAGCCTTGCTGGAACTGCTGCGCCAGCACGGTCCAGTCGCTGCGGGCTACCTCCAGGCCGCGATAAATCATTTCGCCTTCGCCGGTCAACCCTGCGTAACGCTTCTTGCTGCCCATGTCCGTGCCGCGAATCGTCGGCATGAAGAAGCGCTGGTAGTTGGTATCGAACTCGATTTCGAGATGGCTCTCCAGATCAAATTCTTCGCGCAGGTGAGTGCGCCACCAGGTATTGATCTTGTCGACCAGGCGGCGCGCAACGGCCATCGCCTCGTCGTTGCCGTGACGGCGTTTGAGCCAGATGAAAATGGAATCGGTGTCGCCGTAGATGACGTCATAGCCCTCCTCTTCCACCAGCTCCACGGTGCGCTTGATCATGGCGTGACCGCGCAGCGTGACGGACGAAATCAGTTTGGGATGGTAAAAGCGGCATTCCGTTGAACCCAGCACGCCAACGAAGGAATTCATCAGCAGCTTCAGTGCCTGCGACAGTGCTTCGTTCTTTTCGCGCTTGGCCGCGTCGCGGCCCTGCCATAGCTGGGTCGTGATGGTCGGCAGGCAGTGGCGGTCGCGCGAGAAGGCCGCACCGCGCATGCCGGGTACCGTGTCCACCTTCCCCTCTTCCGCCATGCCGACCACCATGCCGACCGGATCGACCAGGAAGGTGCGGATGATGGATGGGTACAGGCTCTTATAATCCAGCACCACCACCGAGTCGTACAGCCCCGGTTTTGAATCCAGTACGAAGCCGCCCGGCGATGGCTGCGGCGCCACCTCGCCCACATTCGGCGCCACAAAACCTTCGCGGTGCATGCGCGGCAGGTAGCAGAAGTTGAAGGCCGCGATGGAGCCGCCCATGCGGTCCGGCTCCAGGCCAGTAACGTGGGCGCGTTCGAGAATGAAGGCCATCAGCCTGGCTTTCTCGAAAATGCGCGTGACCAGTTCGCAGTCCTTCAGGTTGTAGTAGGCCAGCGCCGGTTTGTCTTCGTGGAAGCGGCGCTCGATCTCGGCCATCTTGTCGTAGGCGTCGCCGATGTCCTTGCCCTCGCCCAGCATAACCTGCGATACGTTCTCCAGGCTGAAGGAAGAAAAGCTCCACGAGGCCGCGCGCAAGGCCTCTATGCCGTCGATGACGATGCGGCCCGGTACGGATGCGAACACATAGCCCTCGCGCATGCCGTGCTGGCGCCAGTCGATAGTGCGGCTTTCGCGGCCCAATTGCAGCGGCACCTTGTATTTGTCGGCGTTCTTCTGCAGCACGCGCAAGTCGAATTGCACCACGCTCCAGCCGATGATCACATCCGGGTCGTGCTCGCGGAACCAGGCGTTGAGCTTTTCGATCAGCTGGCGCGGCGTTTCACAGTATTCGAGCGAGAAGTCCTGCTGCGGCTGATCGACAGGCGGCTGGCCCAGCATGTACACTTGGCGCTGCCCGCAGCCTTCCAACGCAATGGAATACAGATCCTCGAAGGCGCTGGTTTCAATATCCRGCGAAACCATCTTCAGTTTGGGACGGTAGGCGGGCGCGGGTTTCATGCGGTCGCCGTCCACCTCCACGCCAGCCGTGATGAAGCGCTCCATCAGGAAGCGCTCAGGCGGGCGGATATCGGCTTCGTACAGCGGAATGCCGCGCTCCCGCAACTTCTTCTCCAGCGCCAGCAACTGCTTGTAATGCGTGGCGTACACCCCGACCACCGGCTCGTGCTGGAAGGTTTTCAGCGGCAGTTCGCGCAGATCGATGCCGCGCAATCCCTCCAGCTGCGACTCGATGGCCGAACGCAGGCCAACTTCGGCGAAGGCCACGGACGGCTGCGCTGTCAGCACGATCTTGTGCGGGCCTTCGTCCGTCGCGAGCCAGAACTCGATTTCAGTGCCGTCGCGGGTGTCGCGCCAATGGCGGGTAAGAATAAAACCTTGCATGGCAAAATTATACTGTACGCAAATACAGCATGCAGGCCATGGTATAGTGCCGCCTCTTACCTTTTTGCTAAATACTCATGAACGACCGCGTGTTTCCGATCCGTCCTTACGACAAGCCAGCCGGCGGCCTTGGCTCGCTGCACGGTACGGCGAAGGCCTTACAGGAAAACGGGCCGTTCCCCGCGTTGTCCACGCTAACGAAACTGAACCAGCCGCAGGGTATCGATTGTCCCGGCTGCGCTTATCCGGACACGCCGGGCGGCAAGACGGTGGACTTCTGCGAACAGGGCGCATGGGCCGTCGCGCACGAAGCGACCAAGCGCCGCGCCGCGCCGGAATTCTTTGCCGCGAACACGCTGACTTCCCTGCGCCAGCGCGAAGAATGGGAGCTGGAAGGCTTCGGCCGCCTGACCGCGCCGATGCGCTACGACGCCGCCACCGACACTTACCGCGAAATCGCGTGGGAAGAAGCGTTCAAGCTGGCTGGCGAAGGCTTGCGCGCGCTGGAGCATCCGAATCGCGCGGTGTTCTATGCATCGGGACGCAGCAGCAA
>NZ_JBFRDW010000196.1:0-9109 GCF_052113985.1 Pseudoduganella sp. RAF53_2
TGTCCGCACAGGTGATCTAAATGGCAAAGAACGACAAAAACGAGATCGTCACCGTTAAGGTGGCAAAGCGCAAATCTGTCGACGTGGAGGGCAAGCTGTACGGCCCCGACAGCGTGATCGAGCTGTCGCTGGAAGATGCGAAGGATCTGTTTGAAAAGGGCTTCGTGGTCGATCCGAAAGATGAGCCAGAAGCCGTCGAGGGGCCGGGCGTCAAGTCCGAATGATCGACTGGGACAAGATGGTCCTGGCGCCGACTGTCGGCGTCTTCGGCGAGGAAGTCATTTACATGCCGGCGGAGGGCGAGGCTTATCCCATCACCGGCGTGTATGACGAAGGTAACCGCGACCTGCATCTGGGGGGCGGCACGGGCTTTAATTCCTCGAACCCGATCGTCGGCGTGCGCGTCGCTGAAATGAAGGCGTATCCGCTGCAGGGTGACCTGCTGCGGATCACCCGAACGGGCGACCTCTTCGAAGTCAAGGACATCAACGACGACGGCAAGGGCGGCTTAACGCTGTCCCTGAACGAGGCGGAGGTCAGCGATGACTAATCCGATTCTCGCCCGGCGCCAGATCCGCCAGGCCGTCATCGCTGCGCTGCAAGGCGCGGGCGTCGTCCCGGCGAAGAGCCTGTCGTCGCCTGGTGACTGGGTGACACAGCCTGAACGCGTGCCGGCGATCCTGGTGCGCGTCACGAAAGCCACCAAGGAGCCACAAGCGACCGGCCCGACGAACTTCACCACGGTGGTGCTGGTTGAGCTGGAAACGCGCGTGTCCGCCAATTCGGCGGCCACGGCGCAGGACGAGCTGGACGAGTTGGACGCCAAAGTCGAGCAAGCGCTGTTCACCAATACGGAGCTGATCCGGCTGGTGCAGCGCTTCGGCATGGAAGCGGAAAGCGAGATCAACTCCGAAGGCCGTAACCACGTGGGCGGAACGCGGATGCAGCTGCGCTGCGAGGCGTTCGAAGCCTTTGATCCGATCTACGACGCGCCGGACGCGCTGCAGCCGGTCGCACCGCCGCTGGAAGGTGTGGCGCTGCACGTCGACCTGGCTGCGCCATTCGACGCCAACGGCGTGTACGAATCCCAGTTCGCTGGCGCCGTACCTGCCGCGCCCCGCACGAGCGGCCCAGACGGCCGCGATGAAGGTGGCCTCGAAATAACCCTCAATTCATAGGAGAGCACATGCTCGTAAAGCCTGCCAACGGCCTGGTCATTCGTGACCCGGACCTGCTGGACCTGATCCCGGAGACTGGCCGCGAAGTGCCGGAAACCGACTACTGGATGCGCCGCTTGCGCGACAAGGACGTCGTCCTGGTCGAACCGGCCGCTGCACCCGTCAAACAATCCGCAAAGGGGAGCACTGACTGATGAGCAAAATTCCATTCAAGCAGCTGCCGGCCAACGTGCGCGTGCCGCTGTTCTACGCCGAGGTTGACAACTCGCTGGCCAACAGCGGCGAGTTCAATCAGCGCGCCCTGGTCATCGGCCAGATGCTCGCTGCTGGCGTTGCCCAGCCGAACGTGCCTGTCATCTGCCAGAGCCCGGCCGATGCTGCTGCCTTGGGCGGTGCGGGTTCGATGCTGCACCTGGCGGTGCAGGCATATCGCCAGAACGACACGTTCGGCGAAGTATGGTGCCTGCCGGTGCAGGATGCCGGCGGCGCCACGGCTGCAACTGGCACGGTGACGTTCACTGCCGCCGCCACGGTCGCAGGCACGCTGTCGCTGTACGTGGCAGGCGCGCTGGTGCAGATGGCCGTGCTGCCGACGCAGACCGTCGCGCAGCTGGCCACCGCGCTGGTCGCGGCGATTACCGCTACGCCAAACCTGCCGGTGTCCGCCGCTGCTGCTGCAGGCGTTGTTACCCTGACCGCGCTGAACAAGGGTACGGTGGGCAACGACATCGACGTGCGCCTGAACTACCTGGGCACGCGCGGTAGCGAGGCCACGCCGACCGGCTTGGCCGTGACGATCGTTCCGATGGCAAATGGCACTGGCGTGCCGGCACTGGCGGCGGCGTTGGCCAACCTGGGCGACACCATGTTTGACTTTATCGTCTGCCCGTACACCGACGCGGCAAGCCTGAACGCCGTCGGCGCGCTGCTGAACGATGTAAACGGCCGCTGGTCGTGGGCTTCGCAGCTGTACGGCCACGCCTTCGCCGCGCAGCGTGGCACCGTAGGCTCGCTGACGACCTTCGGCGTCGGCCGCAACGACCAGCACGTCTCTGTGATGGGTTTCAATGACAGCCCGACGCCGAGCTGGCAGTGGGCCGCTGCGGTTGCTGGCGCGGCGGCTTCGAGCGTGCGCGTGGACCCGGCAATGCCGCTGCAGACCGTGCGCGTGGCCGGCGTGCTGGCGCCGCCGCTGGCTTCGCGCTTCCAGCTGACCGACCGCAACACGCTGCTGTTCGACGGTATCTCGACCTTCACCGTCGCCGACGATGGCGCCGTGGCGATCGAGAACCTGATTACGACGTACCAGAAGAATGCGGCCGGCGCCCCGGACAACAGCTATCTGCAGATCGAGACGCTGTTCACCCTGGCGCTGGTACTGCGCTCGCTGAAAGGCGTAATCACGTCGAAGTATGCGCGCGTGAAGCTGGCCGCCAACGGCACGCGCTTCGGCCCTGGTGCCAACGTCGTCACGCCGAACATGATCCGCGCCGACCTGATCGCCGCCTACCGCACCTTGGAGGACGCCGGCCTGGTGCAAAACGGTGATGCGTTCAAAGACGGCCTGATTGTGCAGAAGAACACGCAGAACCCGAACCGCGTGGACATTCTGTGGCCCGGCACCCTGATCAACCAGCTGCGCATCTTCGCGCTGCTGGCCCAGTTCCGCCTGCAATAAGGAGCAACTTCAATGGCAGACACTACCAATCGCCTCGCCGGTATCGCGTACCTGAACGTGGACGGCAAGACTTACATGCTCGCCGGCGACCTCGGCTACAAGGTATCCAAGGTTGCCCGCGAGACGCTGACCGGCCAAGACCGTGTCCACGGCTACTCCGAGAAGCCCGTCGCTGGCGAAATCACGGCAAAGTTGCGCGATGCCGGCGGCCTGACCGTGGCGGACTTCAACGCCATGACCAACGTGACCGTCACCCTGGAGCTGGCCAACGGTAAGACCGTTGTTGGCCGCAACATGTGGACCGTCGATGACCAAACTGTAGAAACGACCGAAGCCACCTTCGAAGTGAAGTGGAACGGCTTTAGCGTCGAGGAGGTGTGATATGCAAGTCAATCAACAAAACGAACAGGCCGCCTCGGTGGCCGATACGCTGGTGCTGACCCTGCGCAAGCCGGTGTCCTTCGCCGGCAAGGACTACTCGGCCGTCACGCTGCGCGAGCCTATCGCAGATGAACTGGAAGCTGCATCCCGCGCTGTGTCGGGCGTCGGCGCCTTGATGTCGCTGATCGCCAGCACCGCGCAAGTACCAGCGGGCGTGGCCAAGGCCATGTGCAGCCGCGACCTGGCCGAGGCGGACGCCTTCTTCAATGGCTTTACCGTCCCGCCTCAAGAGACGGGCGACGGTGACGACTTCGTGGACCAGCTGGAAATCAGCCTCCGCAAGCCGGTATCACTGGGCAAGGCTGACGCGGCGACGACCTACGAGACGCTGGCGATGGCGGAGCCGACCGGCGGGCAGAAGGAGCAGGCTGCACGCGAGCCGAACGACACGCGTGCGGCCATCGTGCTGATCTCGCTGGTGGCCAAGGTGCCGCGTGCTGTGGTGGGCCGCCTGTGCCGCCGCGACTTCGAGGAGGCGTGCAATTTTTTGGGCAGCTGCAACGTGGTTGGCCCGAAAACTGGCGCGATGTAGCGGCAGAACTGACGCGCTTCTACAGGTGGTCGCCCGATGAAATCTGGGCGCTCACCTGGACGCAGATGCGTTGGTGGAACGACCAGGCCATCCGCATGACCAATCAGGAGAGGGCTGCCAATGGCAAATAAGTTTCAAATCACGATCTCGGCGGTTGACCGCGCTACCGGCGTTGTCCGGCGCGTCAATGCGTCGATGTCGCGCCTGACGCGGCCTGTGGTTGAGGTCGGCAAGTCGGTGCGCAACCTGGTGCGCGAAGCGGGCATCGACAAGTTCGGCCAGCGCCTGATGGGCGTTGGCCGGGCTGCTGTCGATGTGACGRGCAAGCTCGGGGGGATCGCTGGTCCGCTGGGAATCCTGGTGGGTGGCAGCATCCTCGCCGGCATCGTAGCCCTGACGCTGGAATGGGGCCGGCTTGGCGCGGAAGTTGACCGTACCGCGCGATCGCTCGATATCTCCGCCACCGAGCTGCAATCCCTGCGCGGGGCGGCGGCTGCGGCCGGCGTCGGTTCGCAGGAGCTTTCGGGCGGGCTGAAGAGCCTGGGCGATACGCTGGAGGACGCGCTGTTCGGGCGCAACCAGCAGGCCCTGGTGGTGCTTAACCGCCTTGGTGTGGGCATCCATCACACCAGGGACGGCTCGATCGACGCCGCACGCGCCATGCGCGACCTATCGGCTTCGATCGTAGGAATCAAGAATGTCCAGGTGCAAGGGGTTATTGCCCGCACCTTCGGGCTTGAATCGGTCCTGCCGCTGCTACGGCAAGGGCCAGTCGCAATCGCGGCATACGAGCGTAAGGTCGCTGAGCTGGGTGGCGTCATGGGCGGAAGCGCCCTGCACGCCGCCGAAGACTTCGAGCTTTCCCTGAACTATCTGTCGGTGGCCACTCAGGGCGTGAAGAACAGCATCGGCGCGCAGCTGCTGCCAGTCCTGCAACCGCTGATCGAGCRCTTCACGGTCTGGATCGCGGCCAACCGCGAGCTGATCGCTACCAAGGTCGGGGACTTCGTCGGCGGTCTGGTACAGCGTCTGAACGAGCTGGACTTCCAGCGCATCAGCGACGATGTGCACGGCTTCGTTACCGCCGTGGATGATGCGGTGGAGTCGGTGGGCGGCTGGAAGAATGCCGCCATCGGCCTGGTGGTGGTGATGAACGGCAGCCTGATCGCCAGCGTGATCAATCTCGGTCTGGCGATGGGGTCGCTGGGTGCGAGCGCGGTTCCGCTGGCTATCCGGTCGTTCGCGCTGCTGGCTGCGGCGGCGGATGCAACGCTGGTTCCGGCCATCCTCAAGGCAACGCTGAAGATGGGGCTGTACATGGAGAGTCTTGCGGTGGCCACGGCGGGCGTGCCGGTCCTCAGCACGGTGCTGAGCGGTTTGTCGGCGGCGTTCCTGGCTACCGGCGCGGCAATCGCTGCCACGCCTATTGGCTGGCTCATTGCAGGCATCGCGGCCATTGCCTTCGGCGTGTACGCGATCTACAAGAACTGGGATGCTATCGGCGCCTATTTCAGCAAGAAGATCCAGGCCGTGCGTAACGTGTTCGAGGAGGATTGGATCGGCGGGGTGGTCAAAGCGCTGTGGGAGTTCAGTCCGGTGAAGATCATCGGCGACGCCATGAACGGCCTGTCCAAGTGGCTGTTCGACTTCGACCTGTACGATGCCGGCAAGCGCGTCGTCGCTGGCCTGGTGCGTGGCATCAAGTCAGTGGCGTCGCTGCTGCCGAAGTCGTTGCAGCGCACGTTGGGGATCGACGGCTGGGCGCAGGCGTCGGTGGCTACTGCGGCTCCGGCTGCTGCGGCTGCCGTGCCCCGGTCTCAGGCGGTGTCTGTACCAACTGCAGCGGCGGCGGGGGCTGTGCAGACGTCTGCACAGCCGCTTGGGGTGCGCAACAATAATCCCGGCAATCTGCGCAGCTGGGGCAATACGCCTAGGGACGCGGGTGGTTATGCGGTATTCCCGACGATGGAGGCGGGGCTGAACGCTGCGGTGCGCAACCTGGTGGCGCAGCAGAAGGTGCATGGGCTGAACACGATCTCCGGGATTATCGGCAAATGGGCGCCGCCGAGTGAAAACAACACGACGGCATACATCTCCGATCTGTCGCGCCGTACAGGGTATGCGCCGAACCAGGCGCTGAACCTGGACGATCCGAAAGTGGTGGCGCCGCTGATTTCGGGCATCGTGCGCCATGAGGGTAACAGCAGCGGCGTCACCGAGGAAATGATCAACCGTGTTGTGGCCGCGCAGTTGAGTGGCGGTCAGGGTGGCCAGGGCGGCGCCCAAAAGATGGAAGTGGCGCTCACGCTGCACGGCCTTCCAGCCGGCACGTCCGCCACGGCGCGCACGCGCGGCGGCGAGAACATGCCGGTGCGAGTGGCTTACACCATGCCAACAGGATTGACACCATGAGCCTTTCCAACCTATCGGGCGGGACCCGAACGCTGGGCAACAGCGTTTCGGGCCTGTCCAACGCAACCAACCGCGTGTTCTCCGATCTGGGCGTGGGCTCGGGCCAGAAGGCCGCGTATTGGATCGACCAGCTGCGGCCGGCGTCTTTCCGGGGCGTGGGCTTCGGCGTGCTGGAGTCGCAAATGCGATTCGGGCGCAAGATTTCGATTCACCAGTATCCGTATCGGGATACCGTGTGGGTCGAGGATCTGGGGCGCTCAGCACGGCGCTACAGCTTCTCGGGCTTCCTGGTGGGGGCTGACTGCATTGCCCAGCGCGAAAAGCTGCTGAAGGCGTGCGAAGAGGCTGCTGCCATCGAGGGCGGGGAGTTGGTGCACCCGACGCTGGGGCGCATCAAGGTCAGCCTGGCCGAGGAAGTGACGTGCACGGAGCGCTGGGATCGCGGGCGCATGTTCGAGATCGGGTTCTCCTTCATCGAGCAGGGCGAGCGAAAATTCCCGTCGTCCGACCTGTCCACCAAGGACGCGGTCGGGGCGGCTGCGGACGCTGCGAAATCGGCGTCCACCAAGAGCTTCCTGCAAGGTGCTGCCGAATCCATCAAGTCGGGCGTCGCCACGGCGCTGAAAGCCACTTCGCTCGTCCAGGGATGGGCGGCGAAAGCTCAGGGGCTGGTGAACGATGCAACCAACCTGCACCACTACGTGCAATCCCTGCGCGGCGACTTCGGGCGGCTGTTCGGGCATGGCACGGTGCGCTCCAGCGGTGCAGCCACGCCTGTGCAAGCGATGCTTGCACAGGGTGCTGTAGCGCGCACCAAGGTGGCCGTGGCATCGACGGCCGTAGCGCAATCCGGCGTCGCGCTGCAGCGCGCAGCAGGGCTGGCTGTCTCTGAGCCCGTGGCCACTGCCAGCATGACGTCGTTCGCTCAGGCGGTGCACGCGCTGCCTGCGGCGATGGCAGCGGTGGCACCCACGCCGGCCGATGGCCTGCGGCTGTTGGCTCAACTACGCAGGGCGGCGACGGTGCCTGCGCCCACTGCCGGGATCGTCCCGCAGCCGTACCCGGCGGCGGCTCCCACGGCGGTGCAGGCGCTGCAGCTGATAGAGGTCAGCACGTCGTCGCTGTTGCGCCGCGCGTGTGCCATCGCCCAGGTGCAGCTGGCCGCGCAGTATCAACCGTCCTCGCGCGAGGATGCGCAAAGCGTGCAGGCTCTGGTGCTGGCGGATCTGGACGAAGAGATTGTCGTCGCGGGCGACCGTGGAGAGGACGAATCGTTCAACACGCTGCGCACCCTTCGCAGTGCGATGGTGCAGGACATGGCCGCGCGCTCCGAAAGCCTGGCCGCCATCGTCACCGTGCAGCTGGCGGGACCGTTGCCGGCGCCGGCGATCGCGCAGCGCATCTACCGCGATGCGGGGCGGTCGGACGAGCTAATCACGGCAGCAGATCCTGTTCACCCTGCGTTTATGCCTCGCAATTTCAGCGCCCTGGCGCGATAGCTTTTCAAGGAACGCAATGAATGATGATCTTACGCTGGTCGTGAGAGGGCAGCGCTTGTCCGGCTGGGACACGATCCGCGTGACGGCGGGCATGGAGCGCTGTCCCAACGATTTCGACCTGACGTTGACGGAGCGCTATCCCGGCGCCGCCGACTTCGCAGTGTTCCCTGGTGATCCGTGCGAGGTGTATCTGGGGCCTGATCCAGTCATTAAGGGCTATATCGACCGATTCGACCCGGCCATCGGCCCGGAAGAGCACAGTATTCAGGTGTCCGGACGCGGCCGGTGTGCCGACCTGGTCGATTGCGCCGCCGAGTGGCCGGGTGGACAGATCAGTTCCGCCTCGGCGCTGTCGATCGCGCAGAAGCTGTGCGAGCCCTACGGTCTGTCGGCGTCCTGCGCCACGGACCCCGGCCAGCCAATTCCGCAACTGATCCTGAACAGTGGCGAGACGGCGTTCGAAGTCATCGAGCGTGTGTGCCGTTTTGCTGCCCTGCTGGCCTACGAGGGGCCGGATGGCAATCTGGTGTTGTCCCGTGTCGGAACGGACAAGACCGCAAGCGGCTTCAAGGAGGGCGTGAATGTCGAGCGCGCGGCGATCGCCTACACGGCGGACCAGCAATTCTCGGAATACCTGGTCGTCCGGATGGCGATGGACGTGCTGCAGGATCTGGGCGACGGTGGCAACGTCGTGGCCAAGGTCGTGAACCCGAACGTGAAGCGTCACCGGCGCCGGATCATTGTCGCCGAAGGGGGGGACGCAGGCTCGCAGGTTGCCGAGCAGCGCGCGGTCTGGGAGGCCAATCGTCGCTTCGGTCGATCGGCCCAGCTGCGCCTGTCTACGGATGGCTGGCGTGATAGTGCTGGCCTGCTGTATTGGCCTAACAAGTTGGTGGACCTTGAGCTGCCCACGCTGAAGGCTACCGGCAAGACCTGGCTGATTAGTGAGGTGACGTTCCGGCGCGATATGCGCGGGACGGGCGCCGACCTGGTGATCATGCACCCGGATGCCTTCCGGCCGCAGCCGATCCTGCTGCAGCAGGGGCCGGCGGATATCCCGATTGGAGGTGGTCAATGAGCGACGTTAGTGGCGCCATCGAGCGCATGTACCGCCGCATTCTGCTGATCGTCGGGCGTGGCCGCACACAAACCGGGTCCGACGACGGCGCTGTCCAGCTGCAGCAAGTGCGCCTCGGGCGGATGGACACCGTGGACAACGTGCCACGCCTGGCCGAGTACGGCTTCAACTCCATGCCGCCGCCGGACACGGACGCAATCGTGCTGTTCGTCGGCGGAAACCGAAGCAACGGCGTCATCGTGGCGACCGGCAACCAGCGCTTTCGCATGCGCAGCTTGAGGCCAGGAGAGG
>NZ_JBFRDW010000197.1:0-9086 GCF_052113985.1 Pseudoduganella sp. RAF53_2
GCCTTCATCACCCAAAAAGCAGCAGCGTAAATCCGCATGCCCCACGCCTCGATGAAGAAGGATCTCCGGGACTCGTTGAAGTCGCGGTTGAAGGCCGACCGCCAGCGCATCATTGCCACCTTCCACGAGGACGGCAAGCCGGAGAAGCTGTTGCGCAGCTTGCGCCAGAGCGTCGACAATGTCCTCATCTCGGCGTGGGAAAACGCCGCCCTGCCCCCGCAAGCTTCGCTGGTCGCGGTGGGCGGCTACGGCCGCGGCGAGCTGTTTCCTTACTCGGACGTCGATGTCCTGATCCTGCTGCACGAAGCGCCGGACCAGAGCACGCGCGGCCGGCTGGAAGAATTCGTCCAGATGCTGTGGGACCTGGGCCTGGACGTGGGCCACAGCATTCGCACCATCCCCGAATGCATCACCGAATCGAAGGCCGACATCACGGTGCAAACCAGCCTGCTGGAAGCGCGCCTCATCACCGGCAATATGGTGCTCTTCGGCCAATTGCAGGAAGCCTATAACGAGGCCATGGACGCGCGCGCCTTCTTCGAGGCCAAGACCATCGAAATGCGCCAGCGCCACGCCAAGTATGAGGACACCGCCTTCAGCCTTGAGCCGAACGTGAAGGAGAGCCCCGGCGGCCTGCGCGATCTGCACGTGATCCTGTGGATGGCCAAAGCGGCCGGTCTGGCCAACTCCTGGCGCACCCTCGCCGTACGCGGCCTGATCACGCAAACGGAAGCGCGCCAGTTGATGGAAAAGGAGCGTGCTTTCAAGGACATCCGCGTGCGCCTGCACCTCGTCGCCGGCCGCCGCGAAGACCGCCTGGTGTTCGACGTGCAGACCGCCGTCGCTGAAACGCTGGGCCTGAAAGCCACCGGCGCCGGCGTCCACATGCGCCGCGCCAGCGAGTACCTGATGCAGCGCTACTACTGGGCGGCGAAAACGGTGGTGCAGCTGAATACCATTCTGCTCCAGAACATCGAATCGTATCTCTTCCCGCACGACGAGAAGCCGGTGCCGATCAACGAGCGCTTCAGCGAAGAGAATGGCTTCATCGACATGAATGCCGACGATGTCTTCGAGAAGACGCCGTCGGCGATTCTGGAAGCCTTTGTGCTGATGACCGAGCGCCCCGCACTGAAAGGCTTATCCGCCCGCACCATGCGCGCCCTGTGGCACGAACGCTTCAAGATCGATGCGGCCTTCCGCGCCGATCCGGTGAACAAGGCTTACTTCCTGCGCATCCTGCAGGCGCCGCAAGGCATCATCCACAATATGCGGCGCATGAACGAGCTGTCCATCCTGGGCCGCTACCTGCCGAGTTTCCGCAAGATCGTGGGCCAGATGCAGCATGACCTGTTCCACGTCTACACGGTGGACCAGCACATCATGATGGTGCTGCGGAATATGCGCCGCTTCACCATGACGGAGCACGCACACGAATATCCCTTCTGCTCCCAGCTGATGGCGAACTATCCGCAGCACTGGCTGCTGTACGTGGCCGCGCTGTTCCACGACATCGCCAAAGGCCGCGGCGGCGACCACTCCAAGCTGGGCGTAGCCGATGCCACCCAGTTCTGCCAGGAGCACGGCATGAACGAGGAGGAAACCGAACTGGTGGCCTTCCTGGTCGAGCACCACCTGACCATGTCGCAGGTCGCGCAGAAACAGGACTTGTCCGATCCCGATGTGATCAAAGCCTTCGCCGCCACCGTGCGCGATGAGCGTCACCTGACCGGCCTGTATCTGCTGACCGTGGCCGACATTCGCGGCACCAGCCCGAAAGTGTGGAACGCCTGGAAGGCCAAGCTGCTGGAAGACCTGTACAAAATGACGCTGCGCGTGCTGGGCGGCGAACCGCATTCCGCCGACCGCGAACTGAAGAACCGCCAGCAGGAAGCACTGGCCACGCTGCGCCTCTACGGTCTGCCTCCCGATGCGCACGAAGCGCTGTGGAAGCAGCTGGACGTCGCCTACTTCCTGCGCCACGACGCCAGCGACATCGCGTGGCAGACGCGCGCGCTATGGGATCGCCTGAACAACGACAAGCCGGTCGTCAAATGCCGCCTTGCGCCGATTGGCGAAGGCTTGCAGATCGCCGTCTACATCAAGGACCAGCCGGACCTGTTTGCGCGCATCTGCTCTTACTTCGACCGCAAGAACTTCAGCATTCTGGATGCGAAGATCCACACCACGAAGCATGGCTATGCGCTGGACACCTTCCTGGTCACCGAGCAAAGCTTCGCCAAGAGCTACCGCGATATCATCAGCCTGATCGAACATGAGCTGTGCGAACTGCTGGAATCGCAGGCGCCGCTGCAGGCGCCGAGCAAGGGCCGCCTGTCGCGCCTGTCGCGCACCTTCCCGCTGCAGCCGACGGTGGATTTGCGGCCGGACGAGAAAGGCCAGTACTACCTGCTGTCGGTGGCAGCCAATGACCGTACCGGCCTGCTGTACTCGATCGCGAACGTRCTCGCGAAATACAAAATCAATCTGCACACCGCCAAGATCATGACGCTGGGCGAACGCGTGGAGGACGTGTTCCTCGTCGACGGCGCGCCCCTGCAAAATCAGCGCGTGCAGCTGCAACTTGAAACCGAATTACTCGAAGCATTGAAAGTCTGAGAAGTCTGATGTCCGAAGAATTATTACGCCTCTCCAAACGCATGTCCGAACTGGGACTGTGCTCCCGCCGTGAAGCCGACGAATGGATCGCCAAGGGCTGGGTGCGCGTGGATGGCCAGGTCGTGTCCGAACTGGGCGTGAAGGTCTACCCAAGCCAGAAAATTACCGTCGAACGCCAGGCCGCCGCCGAGCAGTCCAAGCGCGTGACGATCCTGATCAACAAGCCGATGGGCTATGTCAGCGGCCAGGCCGAAGACGGCTACAAACCGGCCGTGGTTCTGGTCACCCAGGAAAATCACTGGGAAGAAGACACTTCTCCCGAAATCTTCCACCCCAAGCAGCTGCGCAGCCTGGTGCCCGCCGGCCGTCTGGACATCGATTCCGTCGGCCTGCTGGTGCTGACCCAGGATGGCCGGTTGGCGAAACAGCTGATCGGTGAAGACACCAATGTGGACAAGGAATACCTGGTCCGCGTACAGTATTCGAAGCCGGGCCGCTTGCCGGACGCTGATTTACAAAAGCTGAATCACGGCCTGTGGATGGATGGCAAACCGCTGCTGCCTGCAAAGGTGCGCTGGCAGAACGACGATCAGCTCAGCTTCACTTTGCGCGAAGGCAAAAAGCGCCAGATCCGCCGCATGTGCGAAATGGTAGGGTTGAAAGTGATCGGTTTGAAACGTGTACGAATTGGCAAGGTTAAGCTGGGAGAACTGCCGCCAGGAAAGTGGCGTTACCTTTTGCCGACAGAACGCTTTTGAGTAGTACAATTTACAACAGAATTGCACTTTTTCTTGCTGTTGGGCAAGCGAACGCCGCGTGAACGCGGTAAAGTACGCGCATGAACGATCCAATGCCAACCTACACCCGCAAAGGTCCGCCCCGCTTGTCCGACGCCGTTGAGCCGATGTCCGGCGGTGTCCAGCCGCACGATATCACCAACCCGGACGATATCGCGGACGCATTGGCCATGCTGGCAACCCGCGGCGATGCCATCTCGATTTACCCTGATTCGAGTGTTGACCCGGTGATGGCACGYATCCTTTCCGTCGATCCGGAACTGCCGCATTTCATCATCGAGTTAAACGAAGGCGGCGCGCTGCCGCCCGGCGCCTGCACCTTCGTCTGCTGGCTGAATAACGCAAAATTCCAGTTCCGCCTGAACGATCCGCACTGGAACGCCCTGCCGGAACAGCCAACCCTGATTCCCGCACAATTCCCGGAACGCTGCCAGGTGCAGAACCGCCGTGGCGCGCCGCGTATGGAAACGCCGTTGGGCGTGTATTACACCGCGTCCTTCGTCCTGAACGGCAAGCCGTATGAGCTGCAGCTGTACGATTTCGCCATTGGCGGCGTCGGCATGCGCTGCAGCCCGCGCGAAGCGGTCGGACTGCATGTGGGACGCAAGCTGCAGCGCGTGCGTCTGGAACTGGGTCCGGAAACCGTGGTCATTTGCGATCTGGATATCCGCCTGGTGCGCCATTACCGCTCCTTCCTGCTGGGCGATCAGGTGCAGATCGGCTGCCAGTTCATGAACATGCCACCCAATACGCAGGAAGACCTGCGCAAGGCGCTCGACCGTCTGAATACCGCCCGCGTCACCCGCTGATCAAAGGCAGGCGCACGGTCACCAGCAGACCGGCGCCGCTATCCACCGCATCCAGACTGATTTCACCGCCGTGCTGCACGGCTACCGCACGGGCAATGGCCAGGCCTAGCCCGCTGCCGCTTTGCGTTTGGCGCGGATCGCGGAAGAAACGGTCGAATACGCGTTCGCGCAGCTCCGGCGCAATGCCCGGCCCCTGATCCGCAATGCGCAGCACCACGCTGGTATCTTCCCGCCGCAGATTCACGTGCACCGTGCCGTGTTCGGGGCTGTACTTGATGGCATTCTCCAGCAGATTGTCCACCAGCGATACCAGGCCCTCCTTGCGGCCTTTCATCCGCAGCTGACAATCGCCGCTCAGCTCAAGCTCGATGCCGCGCGCGTGGGCCAGGCCGGACAACACCGCCATCCGTTCCTGCACCAATTCGTCGAAGGACAACGCTTCCTCCTCCTCGCTGGCCGTGGCATCGCTGCGCATCAACCCCAGCAACTGGCTCACCAGGCGCGTGGCACGCGCACCGCTGCTGAGGATGCCGTCCAGCAGCTGGCGCTGGCGCGCATCGCCTTCCTGCACCTGCAAGGCTTCCACGTTCACGCGCATCGCCGCCAGCGGCGTACGCAGCTCGTGCGCCGCGTCGGCAATGAAGGCGCGCTCGCGCTGGGCGCTGTCGCTGACGCGGCGCATCAGCGCATTGATGGCATCCACCATGCCTTTCAGCTCGCGGTATTTCGCAGTGAATGCCAGCGGACGCAGATCCTGCGGCCCGCGCTCTGCCACCTCCTGCGACACGCTGCGCCAAGGACGCAATGCCATCCTGATGGACAACCATGCGGGTAAGAGCAGGAAAGGAATGCTGATCAGCAGCGGCAGCAGCAGATAGCGGCGCGAGTTCAGCGTGAGGAAAACATTGGCGCTATCGGCGGGTGTGACCATTGTCATGCGCGTGCCGCTATGGGCCGCCTGCACGGTACGCGCGCGCCAGCGGCGGCCGTCCAGCTGCATGGTTTCTATGCGGTCGAGCACCGTGTTGTGAACGCCAGGCGGCAGCAAGGGCGAACGGTACAGGACCTGCCCGTTACGGTCCTGAACGTAAAAAGTGGGCGCCAGCTCGGCGGCGCCGTCCAGGCCTGCGTTCTCGCGCATGGTGCGATCCAACTTGCCCAGCGCTTCTTCGCGCTTTGCCGGCTGATCCGCCAGGCTGTCGGCCACGGTCAGAAACGCGTCGTACACTGTATCGAACTTCAGAATTGCTTCGTCGCGAGCGGAATCGTAAATCAGGAAAGCCGCCGTTACTGCCCATAACAGCGCCAGCAACAGCATCTGCGCCAGCATCAGGCGCCGCATCAGGCTTGGCTCGGCGACCAGCGACCACCAGCGTCCGATCATTTGACAGGCTCCTGCTGATCGATTACGTAGCCCACGCCTCGCACGGTGCGGATATAGCCATCGCCGATCTTGCGGCGCAGATTCGCCATATGCACGTCCAGCGAGTTGCTGGCGTTTTCCTGCGCACCCGGCAGGGCCAGTTCCTCCAGGCTGCGGCGCGTGACGACGCGGTCGGCGCGGATCAGCAGGGTTTTCAACAGCGTGTATTCGCTGGCGGTGAGATCCACATTTTTGCCCTGCACCGTCACGCGGCGCGTCGGCACGTGYAGTACGATGCCGCGCAGTTCGACCGTTTCGCCATCGAAGCCGTAGCTGCGCCGCGCCAGCGCGCGCACACGGGACAGCAGCTCGGCCAGCTCGAAAGGCTTGACCAGATAATCGTCCGCGCCGGAATCAAGGCCGCGCAGGCGGTCGTTCAGGGCATCGCGCGCGCTCAGCACCGGCAAGGCCTGGCGCTCGCGGCGCAGGCGGGATAGCAAATGCAGGCCATCGCCATCGGGCAGGTTCAGGTCCAACAACACAAGGTCGCAGCCATCGCCGGCCAATTGCGCATCGGCGTCGGCCAGCTGGCGCACCCAGATCACGTCCATGCCCTGGCCGGTAAGCGCCAGGCGCACGCCATTGCCCAGATCGAGATCGTCTTCAATAAGCAGGATTTTCATGGGCACTATTAAACCACTGTCAGCTGAAGACAAGCTAAAGATCCGCCTTCATCCAATCTTCATGAAGGGATCAGGTTAGCTTCATTTGGCGGCCAGATACTGGCGGCTCCCAAAACTCATTGTAGGTATATGTATGAAAAAGAACCTGATTGCCACCGGCCTGCTGCTGGCCTGCGGCCTGGCCGCCGCGGATGATAACGTGCTGACGCTGGGCGCCGGCATCGCCGCCACATCCCGCTACTCCGGCTCCGACAAGATGCAGGCCGCGCCTGTTCTGGCGATCGACTACCAGATGGCCAACGGATTTTATGCCAGCACCATGCGCGGCCTCGGCTACGGCCAGACCTTCGGACGTTTGCAGTTGAACGGCGCCCTCGCCTACCGCGGCGAACGCACGGACAAGGAGGAAGTCAATTTCGGCGGCCGCCAGGGCAGCGACAAGCTGAAAGGCATGGGCGTGGTCAAAGGCAGCGCCACCGCGGTACTCGGCGCCGGCCTGACCATCATGGACGGGCTGGTGCTGGGCCTGCAGACTGAAGTGCCGCTGTCTCATCGCGAAAACGGCAGCCGGAGCTCGCTGGGCCTGACATATACCCTGCTCAACGACCAGGTTGATAACGTGTCCGTCAGTGGTGGTGCAAACTTCGCCGATAAAAAATACGCGCAGACATACTACGGCGTCACCGCCAGCCAGTCCGCACGTTCAGGCTTCAAGGAGTTTGCCGCGAAAGCAGGCGTGTTTGAGGCGACGTTCAGCACATCGTGGCAGCATCGCCTGAATCAGCAATGGTCCGTCACCAGCATGCTGGGCGTGAGCCGTCTGACGCGCGATGCGGCCAAGAGCCCCATCGTGTTTCGCAAAACCTCTCCGACCGCAGCGGTGTACGCCAGCTACGCCTTCTGAAATCTACAGCATATCCAGCGGGGTCGCGCGGCGTGGCGGCGCGAAGGCTTTGTCCAGCGTGGCAAAGTCTTCCTGCCGCAGCGAGATCGCCAGCGCACCGGCGTTTTCGCGCACGTGGGCCTCGCTGGATGCTTTAGGAATCGCCAGCACAGCCGGATCGCGCAGCAGCCAGGCCAGTGCAATCTGGGCTGGTGTGGCGCGGTGGTGTTCGGCTACCGACAGCAGAGCGGGATTGGACAGCAAGGCTTTCTGTTCCTTGCGGTCCGATTCGAGCGGTGAATAGGCCATCAGCGTGATGTCGCGCTCGCGGCACCATGGCAGCAAATCCCATTCCACGCCGCGCCGGCGCAGGTTGTAGAGCACCTGGTTTGCAACGATACCCTCACCGCCGCGCAGGCTCTCCGCCTTACGCATATCGTGTGTATCGAAATTACTGACGCCGAATTCAAGAATCTTGCCGGACTGCTTCAGCTCCACCAGAGCATCGAGCGTGTCCTGCAGCGGATGCGAGCCTTGCCAATGGAGCAGATAAAGGTCGATGTGGTCGATCTTCATGCGTTTCAGGCTGCGCTCGCAGGCTGTGATCGTGCCTTTGCGGCTGGCGTTCTGGGGCAGCACCTTGCTGACCACCTGCACCTCGCTGCGGCGGCCTGCAATGGCTTCGCCCACCACTTTCTCAGCGCCGCCATCGGCATACATCTCGGCGGTATCGATCACCGTCATGCCCAGATCAATGCCCAGCTGCAGCGCGCGCACTTCCTGCGCCTTATGCGCGGCTACGTCGCCCATGCTCCACGTGCCCTGTCCCAGCGTCGAATTCATGATTCGCTCCTGTCTACAAGCCGAATGCCCGAACGCTTAGTGTATAGGTAAACGCAAAAACGTACGCCACGAACAGCACCAGCAAGGGAAGGGAGAATGCCGCGGCAATCTTGCGCGGAAGCGCTTGCGGCAGACGCATCATGCCCGCTTCAAAGACGGCCGTAACGAGCAACATCGCCAGCAGCGACGGCCAGTAAAGCAGCGCCGCGATCAGCCCCTGCTCCAGCGCATTGCCGCCGACATCGCCTTTCAGCACCATAGCCGGCGCCACATAGGTAAATGGCACGCCGCCAAACAGCATGATCAGTTTGAAGACCAGGAAATGCTTCGATTCAGGCGGCTTGTGTTTGAACACATTTCCGAAGAAGAAGCGCAAACCGTCAGCGCGGCCGGTCAGGGCAAAATAAGAGAGGCCGACGAAGAACGGCAGCAAGGCGCAGCCGAACAGTACCAGCATGGAAGACGGCGGCAGATAGATTGCGTCCAGCAGGATACGCATCTTGGGCGGCTCGCCCATGGCCGCGACACGGAAGATCACCAGCATCTGCGCGGACAACAGGCTGGCAACGCAGAATTTGAGGAGGAAGCCGACACGGGGAACAAGCATCAGCGATTCCGACACCGCAATGAAGATCACGGTAGCCAGCAGCAGACGCCAGGGAGCCGCGGCGAGCAGGCTCAGTGCCGCTGCCGCGCTATGCAGAATATCGAGGGCATTCAAGGAGCCCTCCTCCCTTTACGCCTCGATGGCGCGCGCCGATTTGGCGGACCAGCGATACAAGGCCACCACCATCGCACCGCCAACGGCAGTGGCGATAATCATGCCTGCGGATTCACCAAGCCCGGTCGCAATTGCCAGCGGCTCGCCTTTATTGGTCAGCACAATCAGGCCAGCCAGAGCGACGTTGAACAAGCTCTCGCCCACGATAAAGCCGGACATCACCAGCACGCCGAGACGCGAAGCGGCTTCGCCATGCTTCTTGTTTTTCATCGCGCGGTCAAACAGCCAGCCGGCAATGGCGCCTACAACCACGGGCGAAGTCACTGCCGACGGCAGGTAGATCGCCAGGCCTACGCCCAGCGGTGGGC
>NZ_JBFRDW010000198.1:0-9072 GCF_052113985.1 Pseudoduganella sp. RAF53_2
ATGCACAGCATGATCGAAATCGGCAGGTAGAAGTACGGGTGGACAAGCTTCATCGTCCAGCAGATGGTGGTCAGGATCGAACTGCACAGAATGCCGATCGCTACGCCCTGCCAGTTGGCGCGGCGCGTGAACATGCCYAGCGTGTAGGCGCCTGCGAAACCGCCGCTCAGCAGTCCCGCCAGTTCGATCGATACGTCGAACAGCGAGTGCGCATTGAAGCGCGACAGAATCAGCGCGGCGGCAATGCCGATCAGGCCCGTCGCCACGGTGGCGATTTCCGCAAACAGCACGCTCTTTTTCGGTGTCGGGTTCTTCACCAGCTTTTCATAGAAGTCCACCGAGGCCAGTGTCGCGACGCTGTTCATGATGCCGGACAGCGTAGCCATTGCCGCCGCCAGGATGCCCGCGATGATCAGACCGGTGACACCTGTCGGCAGTTCGGCCGCAATGAACAAGGGGAACGTGGCGTCCACATTGAGCAGTGGATTCATACGCTCGGGGTGGCTCTTGTAGTAGGTGTACAGTGCGGTGCCGATGGTGTAGAAGATGAAGCCACCGGGGATGGAGATCGCCGCGAAGGTCCAGATCGAGCGCGTTGCTTCCTTGGCGGACTTGGTCGACAGCACGCGCTGCATCAGCACCTGGTCTTTGGGGAAGGTCAGCACCACGYCGAACACCACAAGGAAGATGAAGCCCCACACGGTCGGCTGGGTCAGGTCCCAGCTGAAGTCGAACAGCTTCGTCTTGCTTTCCGCTGCCGCGACGTGAACGAACTCCATCACGCCGCCATCCAGCTTCCACAGGATGAAGCCAATCGCGAACAGGGCGCCGCCCATCTTCACGAATAGCTGCACGAAGTCGGTCCACACCACGGCCTTCATGCCGCCCATCGCCGTGTACACGATCGTAAAGCCGCCCATCAGGATGATGCTCCAGGTGACGTCGATACCGGTAATCGTGGCGATGGCCAGCGACGGCAGCAGCAGAATCACGCTCATGCGGCTGCCGATCTGCACCAGGATGCAGATCAGGCTTGCGATCATGCGGATCGCCGGATGGAAGCGGATTTCGAGGTACTGGAACACCGACATCAGGTTCAATCGGCGCAGCAGCGGCACGATGGCGACAGCAACGAACGTCAGCGCCACCACGGCTACCAGATTATTGGTCATGTACTGCCAATTGGTCTCGAACGCCTTGGCTGGAATGGCGATGTAGCTGATGGAGCTGGTGTTGGCAGCATACAGGCTGATGCCCGCTGCCCAGAACGGAATGCTGCGGCCACCAACGAAGAAGTCCGATGTGGAGTTGCGCTTCTCGCGCATATAGCAATACCAGCCGATGCCCAGCATGCCGGCGAGGTAGACCACGATGACGATCCAGTCGAAGGTTTTCAGCAGGCGCTTGCCGCTGACGATTTCGGTGTATGCGAGCTGCTGGCGGCCGCCGGCGTCGACGTAGGCGCGCAGTACGCCGTTGCCCCAGCCTGCTCCAAATTCGGCGCCTTGGGCGGATTCGGCTTCAGACAGCGGCGCTACGGCCCAGGAGCCGGTAATCGTGTGATAAGTGTGCAGCTGCGTGTGGCCATACGCTGCGCCCTGGCTTGCACCGAGCGGCTCGGCCAGATACAGGACATGGGCTTGGCCCGTGGCGCGCACCGCGCCTGGCAGTACGCGGCCGCCAACGGGCTTCGCTTCCGACCAGCCGTTGCGGGCAGTCCAGCGCAGCAGGCGGTCGCTCTGTCCTTCCGCGCCGCGCACGGTCAGCAATACCGTGGAGTTCTGTGCTACCAGCGAAGTGATGTCGCCACCGCGGCCATCCCAGGCCGGGAGCACTTCCCAGCCTGCGCCCGGCGTGACGGTATCCAGTGCCAGCATGCGCGGCTCACCGGCGGCGGTCTGGCCTGCGACATACAACTTGTCTGCCAGTACAGCGGCGAAGGCGTGCGTTAGCGGCTCAGGCAGCGCCGGCAGCGGTGCGCTGTCGATGCCTTGCCCCTGCAATGCAAGGCGCTGCACGTTGGCGACGCTACCGTCCGGACCGGACAGCAGCCAGGTGTAGCGCGGGCCCGCAGCGAAAGTGCGTGCTTGCGGAGCGCRGAAATTCGTGGCGCGCCACGCCTTGCGGTCCTCGTCCAGCAGCCAGCTGCCGGACTCCGTCAGCGCCAGCAGGCGGCCCTCGACGGTTGCGATCTGCGCGGCAGACTGCGGCAAAGGCGGCAGCGCGACCTTGCGGACGGTAGCCAGATTGTCGGCCAACGCCAGGCGTGGTGCGAGAGAGGCGATGCATAGCGTGGCGAGCAGCGCCAGCACGCGTACCACATGAATGAAATGCCTGGTCATGAATACCTCAGCGAATGACATCGAGAGCGCGCAGCCGCGCGATCTCTTCGGCCGAATAGCCGTTGGCTGCCAGGATCTGGTCCGAGTGYTGCCCCAGCGCCGGTGCGGCAAATGGCTTTGGCGCAGGCGCGTCGCCGAAAYGAACCGCCTCGGTGAATCCCCTGTAGCTGCCGGCTGCCGGATGCTGCATGTCCGCCATCATATTCTCAGCCAGGACTTGCGGGTGATCGAACATTTCTTCCAGCTGGCGCGCGGCGGAACATGGCACGTCGCTGCCGAAGACCTGTTCCCATTCGCGGGCGGTACGTGCGGCCAGCGCTGCGCGCAGTTTCGGCACCAGTACCGATGCGTGCTCGGCGCGTTTGCGGACGCTGTCGTAACGCTGGTCAGTGGCCAGTTCGGGCAAGCCGACGCGCTCGCACAGGGTGGCCCAGAAATGCGGCGTGTTGGCGGACAGGTAGATGTAGCCTTCACGCGCGGGATGGATGCCGGTGATGCCGCCGGAACGCATGTCGCGGCCAATGTCCAGCGGTTCGCTTTCGGCCTTGATCAGACGGGCGGATTGCATGGCCAGGGCACTGCGCAGCAGCGAGACGCCCACATATTGCCCGCGTCCTGTGCGGCTGCGTTCAAACAGGGCGGCGTTGACGCCGGATGCGACCAGCGCAGCGGCGTAGTAGTCGACCACGCTGCCWTACACGATCTGCGGCTCGCCGCCTTGAGGGCCTTGCATGGCGCAGATACCGGTGAAGGTTTGCAGCACCTGATCATAGCCCGCGTTGTCTTTCATCGGACCGCTTTCGCCATAGCCGGTGACAGCGCAGTACACCAGCTGCGGGCGGCGTGACCTCAGCTGCTCATAGCCGATACCCAGGCGTTCGGGCACGCCCGGGCGGAAGTTGTGTACCAGGACGTCGGCGGTGTCGACCAGCTTGAGCAGCACGTCGCGGCCTTCCTGCTGTTTCAGGTCGATCACGATGCCGTGTTTGCTGCGATTCACGCCGAGAAAGGCGCGGCTTTCGGCCTCCAGCGTGGACGGGTACTTGCGCAGATTGTCGCCCACCGGCGGCTCGACCTTGATCACCTCCGCGCCCATGTCAGCGAGCTGCGTGCAGCCGTAGGGGCCGGCAATGTAGGCGCTCAAATCCAGCACACGGATGCCCGCCAGCGGCAGCCGCGCAGCCGTTCCGGACCCGGCGTCCACCGCGGCCGGGGTGGCGGGACGGCCGGCAGCGACGAGCGCTTCGGCGCGGCGGATGAATGGCAGGTCGATCATCTTGCCGTCCACCGTGAACGCGCCCGCACCGGATGCCTGCGCCGCGCGCGCGGCGTCGAGCACGCGCACGGCATGCTCGAACTCCTCCTCGCTCGCGCTGAAGACTTCATTGGCCAGCGCCACCTGGGACGGATGAATACAGCTCTTGCCCCAGAAGCCCAAACGCCGCGACATCTGGGCCTCCGCGCGGAAGCCATCGGCATCGCGGATATCGGGAAACGCACTGTCGTAAGCAAACACCCCCGCCTCCGCTGCGGCCATGCGCAAGGCGAACATCGCCGCGTGCACATTACCGGCATCGCGGCGCGCAATGCCGTTGGACTCGAACAAGTCAGCAAACCCCAACTGCAAGCCCGCCACCCGCGAATTAGCCGCGCCGATTTCGGCAGCCCGGCGCAAACCGGCCGCCGACTCGATATTGGCCAGTACGCGAATCGGCCGGATCACCCCGTTTGCCGCCTCAGCCCGTGCCAGCGCAGCACACAAGACTTGCACATCGTCCGCCGATTCAGCCTTGGGCAAATTCAGCATGCCCAGCGCGGGCAACGCAACCGCCGCGACGTCGGCCTCGAAATACGGGGAGCCAATCGCGTTCACGCGAACGATGATCAGCGTCCCGCTCTCCAGCGCTGCGGGAGAGCGCAGAAACTCGGCCACGGCCAGGCGCGCCTCCTCCTTGCGCCCTTCAGGCACGGCATCTTCCAGATCAATCGATATGGCGTCAGCCTGCCCGTTAAGTGCCTTGACGAACAGCTCCGGACGCGAGCCGGGGACAAACAGTTTGCTGCGCATAATGCTTAGAAGGTGATGCTGTGAGTCAGCGAGTAAGTGCGGCCACGGCCCGCGAAATAGTTCTGGAAGCCCGGCACCTGCGCCCACGTCATGATGTAGAAGCGGTCCGCCAGGTTTTCGATACCGAGAGTCAGATCACCATACTTCGTCTTATAAGTGCTGGTCAGGTCAAACAGCGTGTAGCCGCCGGTCTTCTCCGCCGAGCTCTTGCCCTCGTTGATCGAGCGGCCCTTCAGCGTAGTGGAGTTGATGCGCACGTTGCCGCGATCCGACCACTGCCAGCTGGCGCCCAGTCCCAGTTTGTCCGGATTGATATTGGCCACACCCTGTTCGGTGTCCAGCGGGCCGCCAACCTTCGACGCCGATTTGCCGCGAATGCGCGAGTACAGTCCGTTCAGGCGGATAGACGGCGTGACGATGTATTCACCGGACAGCTCGAAACCCTTCACCTGCACCGGCGAGCGCTGCATGATGAAGTCGCCCGTCACTGGATCGATGGACAGCGACACGCCAAAGTCCGAATCCGATTTGTAATAGGAAGCGGCCACGCTGCCCCACTTGCCCTTCCAGTTCGCGCCGATTTCCTTGTTCTCGACGATGACCGCCTGCAGGTCCAGAATGCCTTGCACCGTCTGTCCAGGCACCTTGATATTACGCAGTGGGATACCGACGTTCGGCAGGCTGAAGCCCTTGGCATAGGACACATAAGTCGACCAGCCCGGTGCGAAGCGCCATACAACGCCGGCATTCGGCAGATTCGCCTGATAGTCCAGAGAACCGCCCTGTACGAATACGCGGTTGTTGAAGTAAGTGGTGGTATAGCTGTCCACCTCCAGTTCCCCATCCTCGCGGCGGAAGCCGCCACTGAAGGTGAAATCGCCCAGGTCATACGACAGCTGCGCATAAGGCGCCTTGCTGGTATAGACCATCGGCGGCACCCAGGTGCGGTTGGTCAGCGCCAGACGCTGCTCGGTCTGATCGCGCACCACGTCCACGCCGGCGCGCAATTCCAGATTACTGATCAGGAAATCGGGACGGTTATAGCCGGTACGCAGTCCGCGCTTTTTAGAGAACACTTCGGACTGGTCGACCAGGGTACCCAGCGGCGCAATCAGCGGGTCCTGCTTGTCGGCGCCGCCCTTCTCCGCCACGAAGCGCATGGCCTGCTGCGCGCTGTAGACCTGAGCCGTCACGGTGCCGCCCCACACATCGTCGTTGCTGTAGTTGGCCGCATACTGGCGGAAGTCGTTGAATTCAGCCTGGCCATTAAACGGCTTGCCCGRCACCGACGTGTCGGTGATGAACTGTGCGCGGTTGCCTTCCTGGTAGACGTAGTTGCCCTTGCCATCCAGCTTGAAGCGGCTGGCCTGTACTTCCAGGCGCTGGTGCGGCGTCAGGTTGAAACCTGCTTTCAGGAACAGGTTGCGGCCCTCGGTATCGTTCAGCGAACCGGAAGCGTTCATGCCGATGCGGCGGCCGTTGGCGTCCCATTGCATACCGCGGTCCACTTCGGACAGCGCGACCAGCAGGTCGTATGCCTCTTCCTTGTGGGCGAACACGCCGCCGACTTTCCAGCCGAAGCTGTCGTCGCGGAACTGGCTGGTCAGCTTGGATGTGAGCGTGAATTCGTTGCCCATCTTGGTGGGCGTCTTCGACACGTAGTTGATGATGCCGCCCGCCGCGCCAACGCCCTCGGATGCGGATGGACCGTTGATTACTTCGATGCGGCCCACCACGCCGAGATCGGTGAAGGAGCCGCCACGCTGGGTTTCGCGCAATGGCGAGCTTTGAGGAATGCCGTCGAACAGGCGCAGCGCGATACGGCCGCGCAGTGTTTCGCCGGTATTGCTCATGGCCTGGGTCGACTCGGCATAGCCAGGCACGGTGCGCGCCAGCACGGCCGTCGCGTCTTCGGTGATGGCCAGCGAGCTGGAAATCTCGGCGCTGGTAATCACGTTCACCGCACCGGGGATCTTGTCCACGGCTTTTGYGGTGCGGGTGCCGGTCACGATCACCGTGGCGGCGTTCTTGTCCTTGTCGTCATCCGATTTCTTTTCGTCGGCCTGCTGTGCGAAGGCGCCGCCGCAGAAAAGCAGTGCCGCTATGGCTGCGGCTATCGGCTTCAGTTTGATTGTCTCACTCATTGCTATCTCCTCGTTATCGCGGTTTTTTTTATAACTTATGAGRGTTACTGGATTACGGGCCGGCCCTCCTACTCGTCGAGACCGAGGGCGGCCCGCCCACCCCGGCTGTCGATAAATTCCTGCAATTCCGCGCGCGTCGGAATCGATGTCTGAGCGCCGATACGTGTGACGGCCAGCGCCGCCGCACATTGCGCCTCACGCGTCGCGGCCGGCAGCGTCATGCCGCGCGCCAGCGCCACAGTCAGCGCGCCGACAAATGTGTCGCCGGCCGCCGTGGTATCGACCGGCTGCACTTTCACGGCCGGTATCAGGTACTCGCCATCGGCGCTGCACACGGCGACACCGGCCTCGCCCATCGTCAGCAGGACCGCACCCGCGCCACGCTGGCGCAGGGCACGTGCAGCAGCTGCCGCTTCTTCGGGACTGCCAACACTCAGGCCRCTCAGTTGCGCGGCTTCGGTTTCGTTGACGATCAGGTAATCGGTCATGGCCAGCAAGCCTTCCGGCAGCGGTGCAGCGGGCGCAGGATTGAAGACGACTTTCACGCCGGCGCCATGTGCGATATCAATGGCGCGCACCACGCTGTCCAGCGGGATTTCAAGCTGGCAGACAAGGTAGGAAGAAGACTTGATCGCACCTGCCGCGGCGTCGACCTGGGCCAGGCTGATCGCATGATTGGCGCCGGGAGCCAGCACGATGCTGTTGGCGCCATCGTCATCGACAAAGATGCCCGCCACACCGGTCGCCACATCCGGGACCACGAGAATCTGGCTGGTTTCCACTTCGTTCTCGCGCAAGTCGGCCAGGGCGCTGTAGCCGAAAGCATCATTGCCCACGGCGCCTACGAACAGGACATCGGCGCCCTGACGAGCCGCCGCAACCGCCTGATTCGCGCCTTTGCCGCCGCCGATCTRACGGAAACCGCTGCCGCTGATCGTCTCCCCAAGCAGGGGCATGCGCGGCGTGCGCAACACCAGATCGATGTTGATGCTGCCGACGATGGTGATGCGGGGAGTCATGCTCTGGAGTCTCCGATTTTAAGTATTTTCAGACGCAAACGATTGCGCAAACGATTGCTATTGAACGCGCGCATCAATCTGATGTCAACTCTTTCTTTTCGGAAATTACTTCGGAGGGGACGTGGATTGCCGCACAACCAGCTTGGTATGCAGCAGTTCGCGGCGCAGGGAATCGTTCTGGCCGCCTACGCGTTCGAGGAGTAAACGGGCAGTCAGCTCGCCCATTTCGTACTTCGGCTGGGCCACGGTGGTCAGTGGCGGCGTGGTGAAAGAAGCAAGTGCAATGTCGTCATAACCCAACACCGAGAGCTGGTCCGGCACGCGCACGCCGCGCGCGCTGGCCGCACAAATGCCACCGATGGCCATCAGGTCGTTGCTGGCGAAAATGGCGCTGGGTGGTTTGGGCAGGGCAAGCAGCTGGCTGAAGCCCTGGTAGCCGCCCTCGCTGGTAAAGTCGCTGCGCACCAGGTAATCGAGGCGGAAGCGCAGGCCCGCTTCCTTCAGCGCGCGCAGATAGCCTTCGACGCGGGCGCGCGACGGCGGCAGGTCGATGGGGCCGGAGACGCAGGCGATATCGCGATGTCCCAGCTCGATCAGATAGCGGGTGGCCAGATAGCCGCCCTCCTCATGGTCCGCTTCCACGAAGTCCGCTTCCACACCCGGCACTTCGCGGTCGACCAGCACGGTCGGAATCGGCAGATGCTGCAGACGGGACGACAATTCGGCATCCGCGCCGGATGCGACCAGGATCAAGCCATCAATGCGCTTCTCCATCAGCACCTGCAAGTAGGCCGTCTGCTTGCGCGTGTCGTCGTAGGCATTGCACAGGATGACGTTGTAGCCCTGCTTGAAGGAGGCGTCTTCGATGCCCTGGATCAGTTCAGCGAAATAAGGATTGGTGTTATTCGGGATCATCATCCCGATGGTGTGCGTCTTGTCGCCCTTCAGGCTGCGCGCCACCGCGCTGGGGATGTAGCGCAAGTCCTTCATCGCAGCCCGCACGCGCTCCTGCACGTCCTCGCTGACGACGCGCGTGTTGTTCAACACGTGGGATACGGTCGTGGTGGACACGCCCGCGCGTTCCGCCACTTGCTTCATCGTTGCCATATCAGTCGATCAAGGATTGATACACCAGGTTATAAAATTTCACGCTCAGCTTCGGCGGATCGCCGGGCAGCCCTTGCGGCAGGTGCTGCATCATCAACAGCGCCACCAGCTGCTCTTTGGGATCGATAGTGTAATAGGTGGAAGCCGCTCCCGACCAGCCGAATTGTCCGACACTGCCAAGCCGCCCGCGCCGCGCCACGTCCAGCACCACATAGCCGCCGAGGCCAAAGCCCTCCCCTTTGCTGAATTCATTCACCGGCGGGTCGAGGTGGGTAAGGTGGTTAGACATCATCAGCTCCACACTCTTGCGGCCCAGGATCTGCGCGCCATCCAGATGTCCGCCATTCAGCAGCATCTGCGCGAAGCGGGCGTAATCCGATGCGGTTGAATAC
>NZ_JBFRDW010000199.1:0-9057 GCF_052113985.1 Pseudoduganella sp. RAF53_2
GTATGCCTTCCGCAGTGGGCTATCAGCCGACTCTGGCTGAAGAAATGGGCCGTCTGCAAGAGCGTATTACCTCCACCAAGACCGGTTCGATCACCTCGATCCAGGCCGTGTACGTTCCAGCGGATGACTTGACCGACCCGTCGCCAGCGACCACCTTCGGTCACCTGGATTCGACCGTGGTTCTGTCCCGTGACATCGCTGCTCTGGGTATCTACCCTGCAGTGGACCCACTGGATTCGACCTCCCGTCAGCTGGACCCGCTGGTCGTTGGCCAAGAGCACTACGACACCGCGCGCGCCGTGCAGGGCACCCTGCAGCGCTACAAAGAACTGCGTGACATCATCGCAATTCTGGGTATGGACGAACTGGCTCCGGAAGACAAGCTGCTGGTGGCGCGTGCTCGTAAGATGCAGCGTTTCCTGTCCCAGCCGTTCCACGTTGCTGAAGTGTTCACCGGCTCCCCAGGCAAGTACGTTTCGCTGAAAGACACCATCAAGGGCTTCAAGATGATCTCTTCCGGCGAACTGGACCACCTGCCAGAGCAGGCCTTCTACATGGTTGGTACCATCGAAGAAGCCATCGAAAAAGCCAAGAAACTGGGCTGATCGATTGACGTAGCGGCCTCCTGATCGAGGCCGCTATCACCGAGGATAAACATGGCAAACACTATTCACGTTGATGTGGTTTCGGCCGAAGAGCAGATCTTCTCGGGCGAAGCGACTTTCGTGGCGTTGCCGGGCGAGCAGGGCGAGCTGGGTATCTACCCGAAGCACACCCCGCTGATCACCCGTATCCGTCCGGGCGCGGTGCGCATCCAGGTTCCTGGCCAGGCTGAAGAAGAGTTCGTCTTCGTCGCCGGCGGCCTGCTGGAAGTGCAGCCGAACTCCGTGACGGTCCTGGCCGACACCGCAATCCGCGGCCACGATCTGGACGAAGCCAAGGCAACCGCCGCCAAGAAACTGGCGGAAGAAAACCTGGCCAACAACAAGACCGGTATCGACTACGCGAAAGCACAGGCGGAACTGGCAGCGGCCATCGGCCAGCTGGCAGCTATCGCCAAACTGCGTCAGACCAAGCACTAATCCGGTTTGCGCATCACAAAAAGGCAGCTACGGCTGCCTTTTTTTATTGTGTTAGCATTTCCCTTTTTGCAATGAGGGGTCTATGCGTCGCATTCTTCTGGCTGCACTTGGCCTGCTGTTCAGCGGCACGGTCGCCGCAGCGGAATTCCGTGATCTGACCGCGACCTTCACCGCGACCTGGGACGCGACCCAGCAGCTGTCCGAGCCGCAGCGTGTGGCAGCCATGAAGCAGGCATTGATGGCGCAGTATCCCGAGTTCTATGGCCGCGGCGAACCGGCCCAGCAGGATGCGCGCATCAGCCGCGCCATCAAGCGCTTTCCTACGATTCGCGCTGCCTATCTGGATCAGGCGCAGCGCTTCTCCGCTGCCATGCAGCAGCATCTGCAAACCTTTAACGCGGTCTTTCCCGACTTCCGCCTGACTGTGCCGACCGAACTGGTGCACTCGCTGGGCGAAATGAATGGCGGCACGCGCGAGCTGAACGGCAAGACGCACCTGATCTTCGGCGCCGACATGATCGCGGCGCTAGACCCGAAAGGCGATGCGGCGCCGCTCTTCCATCATGAGCTGTTCCATGTTCTGCATCAGCAGCATTTCACCTGCTCCGAAGATATCGTCTGGTCGCATATGTGGATTGAGGGCTTGGCGACGTACGTGTCGGCAGTCATGAATCCGCAAGCGAATGAAAAGGAACTTCTGCTGGACTATCCGGCCGGGATGGCCAGTGCGACAAACGCCCTGTTGCCTGCCGCCTGGGCGCAATTGAACACGGTGCTCGACAGTGCAAACGAAAAGGTGAACGAAGATTTGTTCTCCATGGGCGACAAGACGGACAAGCTGCCGCCGCGCCGCGCATACTATCTGGGCTACCTGATTGCAAAAGACGCCGCGAAGACGCACGATCTGCCGGCGCTGGCAAGGCTCGACTGCAAACAGGTGCGCGCGCTGGTCGGCGCCACGGTGGCCAGATTTGCGAAGGAGTCCGCACAATGAAGACCGTTCTGATCACAGGTGCGGCAGGTGTCCTCGGCCGCGCAGTAGTGGCTGCGTTCCGCACCGCCGGCGATAACGTCGTCGCTTTGGGGCGCGACCGCGCGCAGCTGGAGCAGGCGTTTGGGCCGCAGGCGGATGGCATGCTCTACGTTGCAGTCGACCTGCGCGATGCGGCCCAGGTGGCGTCTGCCGCTGCGGCCGCCAGGCAATGCTTCGGCGGCATCGATGTGCTGGTGAATGTCGCGGGCGCCTTCCGCATGGGCACGCCCGCGCACTCGGCGCCGGACGAGGAATGGGACCAGATGCTGGATGTGAACTTCCGCAGCACGCTGAATGCGGTGCGGGCGGTGGTGCCGCATATGCTGGAGGCGGGCGGCGGCAGGATCGTCAGCGTGGCCTCGGCAGCCGCGCRGCAGGGGCAGGCCAATATGGCGCCTTATGTCATCAGCAAGGATGCGGTGATCAGGCTGACGGAATCGATGTCCACCGAACTGCGCGGCAAGGGTATCAACGTCAACTGCGTGCTGCCGGGGATGATCGACACGCCGCAGAACCGCGCCGACATGCCGAACGCCGACCGCAGCAAGTGGACGGCGCCGGAAGCGTTGGCGGACGTGATCGTCTTCCTCTCCAGCGAAGGCGCCCGCGCCATCCACGGCGCGGCGATTCCCTGCACCTGAGCCGCGAAGGCGGGTCAATGACCCGCCCTACGCACCTCCGTCGATGACCCGCCATACGCGGGGCGGTCGATGATTCGCCGTGCCTACCGGCACATCGAATACGACTTCTTCTCTTCGACCCAACGGAAGGTGAAGGTGCGCGACTCGTAACGGGTCTGGCCGATCATCACGTCCGGCGTGACGAGGTCGAAGCGCTGCGGCAGCTTGCCCTTCAGGCGCAGGCGATAGCGGAACTGGGTGTCGTCGCTGGTTGCCACCGCTACCAGGGCCAGCGGCACGCCATTGACGATTTCCACAATCTCCGGCTTCTGGTTGGTGGGCCGCTGATAGACGCTGATCACCTGCGCTTTTTCGATCAAGGCGCCTTTCGGCTGCGTGGCCAGGAAACCATCCGTCTTGAACTGCAGCTGCGTGGAACGCGGCAGCATGTAGTTCAGGCCGATGTCGATGCCACCGTCCGGCGAAGCCGTCGGCGTGGTTGCCGAAACTGTGATGCCGCGCGGGAGCGGGAAGGTGTCGCCGTCCAGCAGCGTGCCGCAGTCGGCCGACGTGGCCTGATACAGCGGCGGAGGATTGTAGGCTTCGCCACAAGCGGCGAGAGCGAGGAGCAGGGCAAATGGCGCGTAGCGGCGCATGATGTGATGTCTTGTTGTTCTTGAGTCCCGCAAGTTTACCTGACTTCGCGGAACTCCAGCCAGAGTCCATGTGCCGAGGAGGGCGGCAGGAAGATGCTGCGGCCGGGTGGCGTCGTCACCGGCTCTGGCGGCGGCAGCCCGCTCGCCTTCATCGCAGCCTGAAGCGCAGCCAGATCGTGCGTTTTCAGCACCGCGCCGATGATGCGCCGTCCCGGTACGAGCTGCCGTGCGGCAGGCAGGAAGACGACCTCGCCTTCAGCGAGCCGCGCGACCGTCGCGGTGCCCGGCTCCGGCGTGTTGACCGRCTGGTTTGCGGCCAGGTCCGCGCCGAGCATGGCCAGCAGGGGCTGGTCGTCATCCGGGCCGGCGAGCCAGACGCCTATCAATCCATACGCGCCGTTGGCATGCGTGAAGTAGGCCTGGCTATCGGTCGGCGATGCGAGCCGCGATGAAAAGAAGAGGTGTTGGGGCGACTCCAATGCGACCGTCGCCCAATCACGGCGGAACGGCAGGCTCAGCGCCTTGAGCCGCGTGCCGAGCGCATCGAAATCCGGTGCGTAGAAGGCTACAAAAGCCGGGCCGTCGCTGTCCCGTAGGTGGTGGACATACTGGCCGCTCAACTCGTCACGCGCAGCGGGCGCGGTAATCAGTTCAATTTCTGTGCGATCGGGGAATTTCAGATGCAGGTTGCGGATGCCATTCTCATGCGGCCGGCCTGGCTTGACCGTGAAGCCGAGGCGGACGAAGTCCCTGGCCGCCTGATCAAGATCGCGCACCGCCAGCGGAATATGGTCGAGCCCCAAAATCACAGGGGCCGGCGCTGCGTGCGCCAAGCCGGCTGTCAGAATGGAAGCGAGCAAAAGTAGTAACAACCTTCGCATTACTATCGGTGCGCCATTGAGTTTCGCGGAATGATACGCTGGGATACCGGCGGTTCCTTTAATTGGAGGTCCTATGATCAACCATTTTGGCCTGGTCGTGACAGATTTTGTGCGCAGCGCTGCGTTGTACGATGCCTGCCTCGCACCGTTGGGCTTCCATCGTCTGGAAACTGATTTAGATTGGGCAATTTATGCACCTGCCAGCGGTGAGCCATTCCTTTGGGTTGGATCGGAAATACCCAGCTATTGGCGATCGGAACACGAAGCTGGACGCTCTCCATTTCATGTAGCATTCAATGCACCCGATCGCACTGCGATTGAAGCATTTTATTCTGCCGCCTTGGCTCACGGCGCCAAGGATAATGGTCCGCCAGGGCCGCGCGTCAGCTGGGCGAATTTTTACTCCGCTTATATCCTTGACCTCGACGGCAATAATATCGAAGCCACCATACGCGAACCTTAGTTTTTCTTCTCTTCCATCAGGGCCAGCAAATGGCCGTCAGGATCACGGAAAAAAGTCATCCACAAATCGTGGTCAGGCATTTTTGCGACAAGATGGGGCTCGTCTTCAAAAGCAACCTGTTTGGATTTTAAATCGGCAGCGACTGCTTCTATATTTTCCACCATGAAGTAATGGCAAGCACCAGATCCAGGTGAAACGGTTTTGGGTGAACCTTCCAGCATCAGCCGTACACCAGCGCAGTCGAAAAATACCAATTCGCCAAAACGGAAGAGTTTTTTCAAGCCGAGCGCTTCGCCATAAAAGGCTTCGGCGCGGTTGGCGTCGGAAACGGGGAGTGCGATCTGGCCAATGCGGGAGAGGCTCATGTTGGCTCCTTATGTTGTTGATTTACATGGTAGCACGACATGGCATGAACGCTAATGTTTGGTGCATTCATGCCACAAACTAGCATAACGATAACTAACTTCGCTTCTCTCGTGCCCGAGCGAGCGCCGCTTTGCCGAGCGACTTCCACTTCGTACGATCGGCGATCCGGTCCAGCGGCGTCTGTTGCGCGCGGCGGACTTCGCGCAGGAGTTTCTGGTAATTCTGCAAGCGGTCCTGATCAATTGCGCCACGAACCGCGCAGCCGGGTTCGGATTCGTGATGGCAATCTCGGAATTGGCAATTTGCGGAAAGTAATTCAATATCGTCGAACGTCGCGGCAATTGCCGATTCATCCGCGTCCGGACTCCAACTTCTTAATCCTGGCGTGTCGATAATACAGGCGCCGGTTTGGCAAAAATACATGGAACGGGCTGTCGTCGTGTGGCGGCCGCGATTATCGCCATGCCGAACGCTACCGGTTTCCTGATTTGCACCGGTCAGCGTATTGGTTAATGTTGACTTACCGGCGCCGGACGCGCCTAATAGGCAAACCGTCTGACCTGCTGCGAGCCAGGGACTTAATTGCGCAGCCGAGGCCGGATCGGCGCCATTAATTTGAAAAACCGGAATGTGAGCGGGCAAGCGAGTGGAAACATCACGCGGCACGGCGATATCGGATTTTGTAAATACGATGAGTGGCGCAATATCCGCAGCACTGACGATTGCAATATAACGCTCAAGGCGGCGCAAATTGAAATCATGGTCAAGACCCATAAGCAATAAGGCGGTGTCGATATTGCTGGCCAATAATTGACGCTGGCCAGATGAATTACGCCGGGTGATTTGATTGGCTGGGGACATCTGTTGAATTATCCACAGCTCGCCGAGAGAGTTAGTCTCAGCAATAAGCCAGTCGCCGACAGCCAATTCGGCATGTAGCGATGGATGGGCGCGCGCGGCGAGTTCGGAACAACCGTCGTGAACAGTCATCCATTCACGCTGGATTTCGGTGAGCCGTACCAGGCGAGAAGTTGGCCCGGCAGGCGGCAGCGTCGCGAGACGCGAAACGATCGGATTATTCAGGCCGAGACGGCGCAATGCTTCGAAATCGAAGTCGATCATGATGAGTTGGTTTTCCCAAAAAATAGATCACGGCGCTCGCAAAGGCGAGCGAACGAAGAAAAGGGAAAGTCGGCGCGCGGTCAGCCGCGGCTCAGCACCAGCTCAGAGAAAGCTAATCGGGGAAGATCGCGGAGATCAGGCGGCCGACAGGAGGGCAATATCCGGCTTACGCATAGTTTTGTCTCCTGTGGGTTGAAAGTTCGCCAAGTGTGGCACTCGGCCGGCTGCCTGTCAACGCGGCGGAATGCGGCGGATTGTCGTGATCGCGCAGCCGGAAGGATGCAAGGCCTCGCGCAGCAGCGACAGCGCCCGTTGCGGATCGGTCCTGCCGCACATGAAGATGTCGGCCGCCGCAAAGCCGGTTTCCGGCCAGGTGTGGATTGAAATATGGGACTCGGCCAGCAGCACGACACCGGTCACGCCCTGGCCCTCGCCAAAGCCGTGGAAATGGCTGTGCAGCACATGCGCACCCGCCGCCGTGGCTGCATCGCGCAGTAGCTGCTCAATTTTCGAGCAATCGGTCAGTAGCTCCGCCGCGATGCCGGACATATCCGCCAGCAGGTGAACGCCCGCTGGCTGATAAAGTTGTTGAACGTGAGCGCTCACTTATGTCCACCTCCGCCACCACCGCCGCTGCCACCGTAGTAGCCGCCACCGCCCCAGCTGCCGGAACTGGACGACCAGCTGCTGCCGCCGCCCGTTGCGGACGGGCCGGAGAACATGCGTACCCAGCTGGTTCCCGAGCTGAACAGGGTGACGAATAGGGCGTAGGCCAGGAATTTATTCATTGCTTGTCGATCGAATCAAGGAAGATCGCGGGCAGGTAGATCGCCAGCGCGCCGAGCATACTGTACGCAAACTGAGCACCGAAGCCGCCATTGTCCATGCTCGCCAGCAGCGGGATGGCATTCAGCACCAGCATCACAATGATGAAATTTTTGGCAGAGCGCTTGTAGCGGCCGGCCTGCTCGGCCAGCTTGGGACCGGACACCGGCGCCGAGCCGTGCACCGAGGTGCCGAACCAGGCCTTGAGCTGGTCGAAAGCCAGCGGCGTCGAGCGCGACCAGGTCAATTCCTCGTCCGTCAGCTCCGCCGCCAGCGAAACCTGCTGGCGCTTGAATTCGGCCACGCGGGTGCGGTCGCCCGCTTTCACGCGCCAGTTGAAGGCGCCCGCCGCGTAGGTCACTACCGAGCCGTAGGTGTAGAGCTTCTCGAATTCGGCCTTGTCCAGCGTGGCGGTGCTCCCGCCATCCCAGGTTGGCCAAACATCCAGCACATTGGCGCGTGACCAACCTTCGTCCGTCTCCACCAGCCAGGTAAAGCCGGCGCGGGGGCCATACAGCAGATATTCGGTCCACTGCGTGCCCTCGTCGTCTGCGCGGCGCATGGCGCCAATCACGGTGAATTCCTGATTGCCCAATTTTCCGGATGCGCCCAGATCGAGGGTAAAGCGTTGCCGCTCCACGCTTTCGCCCGCTGCCAGCACCTCCACCTTCGGACTGGATGCGTCGATCTGCGTGTGGCAGGCATGGCAGACCAGATTGGCGGTCATGCCGGGCAGATACTGGATAGGACTGCCGCAGGAGGGGCAGTCCAGCTTATCCAGCTTGCCGCGGTAACGTCCCGCACTCTGTTTGATCTGCTCATCGTCGCGCAGCAGCTGGCATTGCATCGATTCCAGCGTGACCGGCACGCCGGTGTATAGCGCTGGCGGACCTTCGTCGGAATAATCCAGCGTGACAAAGCTGGAGCCGCGGCGGAAGTCCGCCACCCTGGCTTGCCAGCCGTCGCCGGCTTTGAAAGGCAGCTCGCCCTGGCCGCCAATGCAATCGGCCGTGCGCACATCGGCCGCCGTGTAGTGCTCGTTGTTGATCTTGTACTGCTGTCCTGCGCGCAGCGATTCGAAGGCAGGCAATGCGCTTTCAGGCTGGYGCAACGTTGTGATCATGTACTGGCCGGACGCGTCGCCCAGCCAGCCGGTAGTGGCATCGTCGAACATCAGGTACCACTCGTTCCACATGCCCGCGTCGTAGCGCAGCTGGATGCGGCCCACCACGTTGAAGGGGCGGCCGCCCAGCACGCCGCTGGTGCCGATCTGGATCGGCGAATAGTCCTCCAGCACGGACGAGATTTTGCCCAGGTCCCGCACCGCGTCTGCTTCTTTGAGCACGCGCGTATTGCAGTACTCGCACACGGCCATGACCGACGCGGCCGAGCGGAACTTGACCTCCGCGCCGCAGCTGGGGCAGGAAACGATTTGCATGCGGGCGGATTATCCGATCAGTTTCTTCAGCAGTTCCGCCTTGGTGCTGTCGTAATCGGCAGCGGAGATCAGGCCCTTGTCCAGCAAGCCTTTCAGCTTGGACAGACGATCTTCGATCGATTCCTGCGCTGGTGCTGCCGCCGCTGCCGGCGCTGCAGCCACAGGAGCCGCCTGTCCCATCGTCTGGCCCATGGCCTGGCCGATTGCCTGGCCTACCGCGACGCCGGTACCCAGCCCTGCACCGAGGCCAGCCAGTCCGCCTTCGTTCTGCGCTGCCAGCGGAATCGCCTGCGCAGTCTGGAACTTGGTGTAGCCGGCCATCTTGTCGGCGCCCAGGCCGCCTTTCATGCCGGCGGAGATTCGCTCGTCCAGCGCTGCCTGCAGTTCCTCCGGCAGGCTCACGCTGGCGACATTGAATTCATCCAGTCCGATACCGTAACGGGCGAAGGCGTCGGCCAGGCCGCCTTTGACTTCCTGCGCCATCAGGGCCTGATTAGCCGCCATATCGAGGAAGGCGATCTGTGATGCGCCCAGCGAGCTGGCCATCGACGCCATCAGAATACCGCGCAGC
>NZ_JBFRDW010000200.1:0-8942 GCF_052113985.1 Pseudoduganella sp. RAF53_2
GTGGTCAGCGTCGAATCGGCCGGACGCAGCGTGGACAGGCGCAGGCGGTTGCGCACTTCTTCGCTATTCTTCGACTGATCCGCGAAGTTGTAGCTGCCGTCGGCCAGCACCTTCTCAAATTCGTAGCGATTGACGAAGTTCTGCACGGTCTCTTTCAGCTTGCTGCCGGAGCGGCCAATCGAAACGTCGTAATCCCAGCCGGACCATGCGCCCTTCACGCCAGTCAGGGCGCGGTAGAAGTCCACCTTGTCCTGCTTCATGCGCGGGCCAAGATCGAACAAGGTCGCGTTAAACGGCAGCGGCGTGCTGCCCGGATTATTCGGATGGCCGACCGGCAGCACCACATTGATCGTATCCAGCGCCTGCCTGCCATTGTTCCATGCGCGCAGGCCGCTGCCCACCGTCAGCGGCGCGCTGAAAGTTTCGTCGGCGTGCGAATAGCCGTACAGGACTTCCGCATAGGCCTCGGTGTTCTCGTTCAGCTTCAGCGTCCCGCGCAGCGATGTGTGGACGCGCTCCACGCCTGGAATCAGGGTGCGGAATTCGGCCGGGTTATAGGCCAGTACATTGCCCGTCTTGCCCGGCGTGATGTCGCCGTAAGGCTTTACCTGCAAAGGCCCTTGCGCACCACCGAGGAACCGGGTCGGATCGTTGCCGACGTAATTGGTCGGCACCCAGGCCAGCGTGCCGTTCGCATTGCCGCGGAAATCGGAATCGCGCATCCACGACACATCGCTTTGCTGCAGCTTGTCGCGCTTCAGCGCATCCAGCGAGAACACGATGCTCCAGCCTTTTTCATCCAGGCTGCCGAAGCCTGTCTGCAGCATGGCGCTGCGCTCGACCTGGCCCGTGCCCTGCGTCGAACTGCCCACTTGCGCACTCACTTCGGTGCCGGTGAATTCCTTGTAGAGGATGATGTTCACCACACCCGCCACGGCGTCCGAACCGTACACGGAGGACGCGCCATCCTTCAGCACTTCGATGCGCTGGACGGCCGCCATCGGCAGGCTATTCAGGTCGACGAAGGTGTCTTGCAAATCCTGCGCGGTCGCATAGCTTGCCACGCGCTTGCCGTTCACCAGGATCAGCGTGTTTTTCTGTCCCAGGCCACGCAGCGACAGGCCCACCGTACCGGCCGAGAAGCTGCCCGTGTATTGCTCGTTGTAGCTGTTCCCGCTGTTGGCGGAAATGGTGCGCAGGATGTCCGCGACGTTGGTCTTGCCGGTAGCGGCGAGATCCTTCGCGCTGAACACCTGCACGGCGCTGGCGCCCTCTTTCTGCGCGGTGCGGATATTCGAGCCGGTAACGACAACGCGCGCCAGTTCCTCTTCCTGCGCAGCGGCGATTTGCGGGAATGCGGCGGCAATGGCCAAAGTGATGCTGAGTGGTTTGATCATGTTTTTCTCTTGGTGGAAAGTGGATGTGCGCGGCCACGCCGTCCTTGTGGGACAGTGTTTTTACGCGAACGGGGTACTGCGGGGGTCAGGTACGGCGGCACATGTACGGCACCATGCAGGGCGGCGCGTACAGGATGTTGGACTGGGAGATGTGGCTGGAATAGAACATTAGTGAACTATATCCAAGGATTTTCATTTCTGAAACGAATTAAAACGCGATTGCTTATACCTAAAACCACATATAGACAGCATTGTCTATAAATCGCCACAGCCTGCAGCGTTAGCAAACAAAGAAGTATACAAGTTTGTCTAGACAGACTATTCTGGACTTATGARCACGCCACCTAAACCGACTCCAGCGGAACTGGACCTGCTGCAATTCATCTGGCCCCTCGGCGCGGCAACCGCCAAGCAGGTGCACGAATCCATGCTGCAAGAGCGTCCCGACATCGCCTATGGCACCGTGCTGCGCCTGATGCAGATCATGCACGGCAAAGGCCTGCTGATACGCGACGAAAGCCAGCGCTCTCACATCTACGCGCCCGCCGTCGGCAAGGAAGCGATGCAGACCAATATGCTGCAGGACCTGCTGCAGCGCGCCTTCTCCGGCTCGGCCAAGGCGCTGGTACTGACGGCTCTGCGCAGCGGCATCAGCAAAAAGGAACGCGAAGAAATCGAGAAGCTGCTGAAAGACGGAGACCAGCAATGAACGCGGCCATCGTCGAAGCGATCGGCTGGGCGCTGGTGCACTTCGTCTGGCAAGGCGGACTGATTGGCGCTGCCGCCGCGCTGCTGCTCGTACTGCTGCGCCGCGCACCGGCCTCGCAGCGCTATCTGGTCGCGTGCGTCGCGCTGCTGATGTGCGCCGCGTGGCCTGCTGCCAGACTGGCCCTGCGCCTGTCCGCGCCCTCCTCCTCCGCCGCCGTGTTGGGGGCGCCTGGCAGCGGCGCCRCGGCCTTCGGCCCGCTGGCCAGCTTCAGCGCCGCATGGCTGGCCGCCCTGCGCGCGCATCTCACCGGCGTTGTCGTGTTCTGGCTCGCCTGCATCGTCGCCCTGAGCGCCCGCTCCGCGCTTGGCCTGTTGTGGATCGAGCGCGCCGCCCGCCGCGGCAACATCGACGTGCAGTGGCAAGCCCGCCTGTCGCTAATGGCCGATCGCTTCGGCATCAAGCGTCCCGTGCGCCTGCGCATCGTGCATACGCTGGCGAGCCCATTGACGGCCGGCTGGTGGCGCCCAGTCGTGCTGGTGCCGGGCGCCCTGCTGACCGGCATGCCTCCTGAATTGTTGGAAGCCCTGCTGGCCCACGAACTGGCACACGTAAGGCGCCACGACTACCTCGTAAACCTGCTGCAGAACGTGATCGAGATCCTGCTGTTCTATCACCCCGTGGTGTGGTGGCTGTCGCGCCGCATCCGCAGCGAACGTGAATTGATAGCAGACGAATTAGCCGCAAGACTGTCCGGCGAACCGCGGCGCCTGGCCCTTGCACTGTCCGAACTGGAAAAACTCCAGTTCTCCCACCACCACCTAGCCCTTGGGGCACATGGAGGAGATTTGATGGTACGCATTAAACGCCTGGTTCAACCTGAACGCAGCTCCAGCAACTGGAAGGCCGTCATCGCGGTATTCGGCCTCGCCGCAATCACAGCCGGCTGCAGTATCGCCAACGCGACGTCGGAAGCCAATGCACCAATTATCGTGGATAAGCCTGAGCAGCGTGCTGTCGTGGACTTCAAGTCCTGCTCAAAACCCGAGTGGCCGGCGGCCGATCTCAACGCCAGCCATACGGGCGCTGTCGTGCTGCGCTTCCTGATTTCCAAAGAGGGCAAAGCGCTCGATTCCGCCATCGTTAAATCGAGTGGCTACCCCGGACTTGACCAAGCGGCGCAGGAAGGCATCGCAAAATGCCACTTCTCGCCTGCCGTCAACGAAGGCAAGCCGGTCCAGTCCTGGACCCAGATGCAATACGTTTGGCTGCTGAACTGATGCGCCGCGCGCTGGCCGCCTGGATGCTGTGCAGTGCACTTGCTGCACAGGCATCGACTCTACCCGAGTATCCCTTCGTCTCCACCAGCGGCCGCGCGCAAACCTGGCTGGCACCGGATATCGGCGAACTGCAATTTGAAATCGGCGCACAGAACGTGATGACCGACGCAGCGAGCGCCGATCTGGACAACCTGGCAGCGACCGTACAAAAAGTCCTCGCCGCGCACACCATTCCGGACACGGACGTCGAAAGCTTCGAGCTGGGTAAGAAATCCGTCACGCTAGCGCAAGCGGCTGCAGACGGCGCCACGCAAGCATGGCTGCTTAGCCGCCAGTACCGTGTGCAGGTGCGCGATCTGTCGCAATGGGGTGCCGTGCTGACCGAACTGCTTGCGCTCGACCACCTGGACAGCATCAAGATCGCCTTCGATCGCACTGACCGTGATCGCATCAATAAGGACCTGATGGCGGATGCGGCAAAAGATGCGCGGACAAATGGCGAACTGCTGGCTGAATCCTTCGGCCGCAAGCTGGGACCGGCGACGGCTATTTCGCGTGCTCCGCTTGAGAAGGTTGGCGCGCCCTACCTCGCGCCACAGGAGCCTGCGCCGCGCTATGCACCGCGCGCCAGCGCCAGCTATTCCGTCAGCCCGGCGAATGTGGCGCAGTATCTGGTGCCCATATCGATACCATTTGGCCAGTCGGTCAACGCCATCTTCCGGCTGAAGTAGCGGTCATACCGGCGCCAGCTTGTCCTGTGTCTTCGTGTCGAAATCGCTGGCGTCGTGACGTTCATGCAGTTGCTGGGACGGCTCGCCGGTAGTGCGATTGACCATGCGGCCGCGCTGGACGGCCGGGCGGGCCAGCAGAGCGTCGRCCCAGCGCAGCACGTTTTTGTATTCGTGCACGGACAGGAACCCGCCGCCGTTGTATAGCCATCCTTTGACCATGCCGCCCATCCAGGGAAAGATGGCCATGTCGGCGATGGTGTATTCGGGACCGGCCACGTATTCGCTTTCGGCCAGGCGGCGGTTCAGCACATCCAGCAGGCGCTTGGTCTCCATTGCATAACGGTTGATGGCGTATTCGATCTTCTCCGGCGCATAAGCGTAGAAGTGGCCGAAGCCGCCGCCGACAAAGGGCGCGCTGCCCATCTGCCAGAACAGCCAGGACAGGCACTCGGCACGTTCCGCGGGTTCGGCCGGCAGGAAGGCGCCGAATTTCTCCGCGAGATACATCAGAATCGCGCCGGATTCGAACACGCGCACCGGCTGCGCGCCGGAGCGGTCCACCAGTGCAGGGATCTTGGAATTGGGATTGGCCTCCACAAAGCCGCTGCCGAATTGTTCGCCGTTGATGCGGATCAGCCAGGCGTCGTACTCGGCGCCGGTATGGCCCAGCGCCAGCAGCTCTTCCAGCATGATGGTGACCTTCTGGCCGTTGGGGGTGCCCAGCGAATACAGTTGCAGCGGATGGCGGCCGATCGGCAACTCCTTCTCGTGCGTGGCGCCGGCGATGGGACGGTTGGTGCCAAAGCCCTGGTTATTCCAGGTCCAGACTTCGGGAGGGGTGTAATCAGACATTCGAATCTCCAGCATCAAGAGCAGCTGGCCATTCTACTTCTTCGAGAAAAACAGCGCAGYGAGCGATACGAAACTGAGCGCGGCGCCAGTGAGGAAGGTCACCGACGCGCCAAAGTGGTCCCACAGCAGGCCCGCAATCACGCTGGCGAACAGCATGGCGATGCCACTGGCGAGGTTGAAGAAGCCGAAAGCCGTGCCGCGCAAATCATCCGGCGCCGCATCGGCCACCATGCGCGCCATCAGGCCCTGTGTGATGCCGAGATGGATACCCCACAGCGCAACGCCGCACAGCAGCACCGGCCAGCTGCCGTCCACCGACAGCACGAGGTCGGACGCCACCAGCACCGCCAGCCCCAGCGCCAGCAGCTTGCGGTGATCGAAACTGTCGGACAGTTTGCCGAAGGGGTAGGCGCTGACCGCGTAGAAAATGCTCATCGCCACCATCACCAGCGGCGTCATGGCCAGCGGCACGCCGGCCTGCTGGGCGCGCAGCACGAGGAAGGCTTCGCTGAAGCGCGCCAGCGTGAATGCGGCGCCGAAGATGGTCACCCACCAGAAAGCGCGCCCCAGGCGGCGCAAGGAATCGAGGTTCAGATGCGGCCGGTCCTCAGGCTTGGTCGGCGCGTTCGGCTCGGTGACGCCCATGACCAGCAACGCCACCGACGCCACGGCGGGCACGCAGGCGACCCAGAACACGGCGCGGAAATTGTTGGCCCAGGCCAGCATCAGCACCACGGCAAGCGATGGACCAAGCACCGCACCTACCGTGTCCAGCGCCTGCCGCAGCCCGAAGGCCGCACCGCGAATGGACGACGGCGTGATGTCCGCGATCAGCGCGTCGCGTGGCGCACCGCGCATGCCTTTGCCTATACGGTCCAGCAGACGTGCCGCCACAACCATGCCGTAGGCGTTCGCCAGCGCAAACAGAGGCTTGGTGGCGGCCGCGAGGCCATAGCCAAACGTCGCCAGCGCCTTGCGCTTGCCCAGCCGGTCGCTCAGCACGCCCGACACCACTTTGACGATCAAGGCCGTCGCATCCGCCAGGCCTTCGACCAGGCCGACCAGCGACACACTGGCGCCCAGCGGACCAACCAGGAACAACGGCAGCAGGCTGTGAATCATTTCCGAAGACACGTCCATCAGCATGCTGACCAGGCCAAGGACCCACACGCTGGACGGTATCTTCGCAGTCATGCTACGCCGCCTGCATCTGCCGGCGCCACCAGCGCCATGAAACGATGGCGTTGATCCAGTACGCCGCGTACAGCGCCGAAGTCAGATACAGCCCGCGGCTGGCATACAGCGGCACGGACACCGTATTCACCAGTATCCACACCGGCCAGCTTTCCACGCGACGCCCCATCAGCAGCACCTGCGCAATGATGGAAAACATCAGCACCGAGGAGTCGATAAACGGCGCATAGGCATTGGTGAAGTGCTTCAGCATCAGCCCATACACCACGGTGGAGCCCACGCCGACCAGCGCCATCCACATCAGCGTGCGCGGATTGGCGGAGGTCACGTGCAAGGCGCTGCCATGGTCGCCGCGCAGCCACTGCACCCAGCCGATCACGCAAGTAATGATGAAGAACAATTGCAGCGCCACGTCCGCATACAGCTGGGTGGAATAGAACAGCACCGCGAACATCGCGCAGCCGACAATGCCCAGCCACCAGGAGTGGATATTGTTGCGGCCCGCGAGAACGATCGATACAGTCATCACCGCATTGGCGGCCAATTCGAGTGGGGGCACCATCCCTTAATTACCTCTGCATTCGGCCGGCAGCAAATGTGCCGGAATCTGGGAACTGCCGCACAGCCAGGACAGCTTGTTGTCCGCGCCCTGCACCGGCACAAAAGCAATCGCCTTGCTGCGCCATTCATAGGCGGACGGGAACACGCGCACGACGCCACTGGCGTCCAGCTGGACATCCACCACGGCGCGGTCCGGGTCATCCAGCGCGTAACCCGCCTGGGCCAGGCTATCCGGATTGCGGCCATTCACATAATAGTAGCGTTCCACGGCGGCCGTCGCATCTTTGCCGACTTCAACGGCGCTCGCGATGCGCTGCTGGTCGCGGTTCTCGCGGTAGCCCGGCAGCAGCCCGGTGCCCAGAACGCCCAGCAAGGCAATCGCCACCAGCAGGCCGCCGGCGCCGCCGACCACACCGGTGCGCGGCACGAACAGCGCCAGCACATATGCCAGCGGATGACGCGATGGCACTTCGATACGCCGTCCGGCGGCCAGTGCATGTATGGCTGCGACGCGCTTGACCAGCCAGGGCTTGTCCGACACCAGTTCATGAAACGACATCCAGAATCCCGCCGACTCGCGCGCCTGGCCGGCGTAGGCGGTGAGCGACAGTTGCTGACGGCGGCGGCCGCATGCCGCCAGCACGGCCAGTCCCTGTTCGGCGCTGTGCAAATCGTCGCAGGCGAGGAAACCGTGGCGGTCGCAGGTATATTCCCTGGCCCGCGAATAAGCCGCGCCAAGCAGCGGCAGCACGGCCGATGGCATTAACAATGACGCCCAGCGCATATGCCGCAGTTTGATATGGCCGATTTCATGGCCAATATAAAAATTGATGGCGTTGGGTTTATCTTCAAGCGCTTCCACAATAGCGCTATCAAGGATGATAAAACGATCGGACAGAATACGCGCGGCCAGCGCATCCAGTCCGCCRCGCGGCTGCAGCAAATAAGCGCAGGGATTATCCAGCAGCCCAAGGCGCTCGCAGCAAACGTCGACGCGCGCCCGCAAATCGGGGAACTGCTGATAGGTGATTTTGACGGCAGTACCTTTGACCCATGCGCCCAATGCAGAACGGATAAATACAAAGGTCAATATCAGAAATGCCAAAATTAACATTCCAGCAAAAGGAGCAATGACAATCAAGGCGCCCCAGAATAATAGGGCCAACCCCAGCATCAGGCCAAACAAAGTGCGCTCGGTTTTATAGATCAGCTCCATGAGCCGGCATTTTAAATTAGTTTATTAAAAATTAAAACGCACGGTTTCTTTCATTTACAAATTAATTAAGCCGATACCATCTGATACCGAACTGAGACGATACTGGACTGTTGCCCTTCAGGGCGGCACGGGATACTGGCAATAAGTCGCAACGCAACGGAATACCGCCATGACCACCATGCCCATCGTCGCCAACATCCCCACCCCGGCCCTGCCCCATGCACGCCGCTTCAGCAGCGTGCTGCCGATGAACGAGGTGCTGCAAGTGGGTGATCTCATCGTCTCCGACAACGGCCTGTTCTTCGCCACCCTGCGCGAGGATGGCTGTTTCGCCATCTATCGCGGCATCGACGATACCGATCCCGATGCCCTGCTGTGGGAGAGCACCAGGAAGCCGGCCGAGGGTCCCTTCTTCGCCCTGGTGCAAGGCGATGGCAATTTCTGCATCTATCAGGGCACGGACCTGGAACACAACGCTGGCTGGCATTGGGGCAGCCAGATGACGGCCAAGGGCAACCGTTTTTACGGCACCCTGCAGGACGATGGCAATTTCTCCATCCGCAAAGGCAGCAGCCCGCAGGACAGCTGTGGCCTGATCTGGGCCAGCGGCGCTACCGACCGGGTGGAAAGCATCGTCGAAGTGCTGCACATCGAATACGAACTGGAACAGGCCTGCGTGCTGCGCACCAGCCCTGCCAGCCTGTATAGCGAAACCATCAACAACACCCGCGAAGCGCAGGAAACCCACCGCGTGCTGGGCGCCATTGCCGTCACCGAAACCACGGCATGGACCAACGCCATGAGCGCGCGCTACTGCGCCGACAGCCACTTCCGCGCCCCCGTCCCCATCATGGACGGCGACGAATTCCGCCTGTGCGACGAGGCCAAACGCTATGAGCCGAACGGCGCCCAGACCAGCACCCGCAACTGGGGCTTCAATACGCCGGTCTGCGTGGAAGCGCAAACGGCAGTGCGTGCGGCCATCGCCGTGACCTACTCCACCAT
>NZ_JBFRDW010000201.1:0-8941 GCF_052113985.1 Pseudoduganella sp. RAF53_2
CGTCGCCTCAGCGCCGGTTGCACCCGGCGTTCATATGCGCTCAGTCGGCTATGAACAGCTTCCAGGCCAGGTCGTTTCTTCAACGTCGCTCTGCTTATCGCGTCACACTATCGGTGGTGGCTGCGGCAGAACCCGGTCCGTGTGAACCCAGTATAACGCAGTTCAAATTTCTGTGTCGAGGGCGGAAAAGCAACGGCTATTACTCTTGCGCAGTGACCGCAATTGGTGCTTCAGTCTCTTCTTCCAGCACTGGTTCCTGGGACTCTTCCGCCTTTTCTTGCGTCTCTTTCTTGCGGAACGATTGCCAGATCTTCAGCGGACCACCCTTCGAGCGGCGCTTGCGCAGGAAGTGAACTGCCACGCCGATCACTGCAATGAATGCAAGCGAGCCGGCGGCAATCAGCGATATCAGGCGCGGACGGGACATCTTCTTCGGCTCCTGTATCTTGCCGTCAGCCGATACGCTGGCAGACTTCGCCGATGCGGACGGCACTGCCACTTTGGCATGCGCATCGCGTGCATCCGTGATCTTGCCTGAAGCCGCCTGCGCCGCAACAGCCGGCGGAGCGGCGGGCTTCGCCTCGGCCGGTTTGGCCTCTGCCGAAGCGCGTACTGCCTCCTTCGTCGAAGTGCCTGCCGCATGCTCCGCCGGCGTGCCCGCCGCCTCCTTCGCCGGAGCGCCTGCCGCATGTTCCGCCGCTGCCGACGGCTTTGCTGCCAGCTCAGCCTGCAATTGCCTGACCTTCCCTTCCAGATCGACCAGCTTGGTGGTCAGCGCCTTATTGCTGGCGTCCGCCGCCGCGCATTGCCGCGTGCTCGCCTCCAGCTGCTCAGGCGAACAGGCTTGCGCCGGACGCGCGGGGGCGACCGCAAGCTTCGCCGGCATTAGGGCTGGCGCAGCGGTCGCGGCTTTCGTGGCAACGGCGGACGACGGACTCGGCTTCGGCGCAGGCACGGCAGTTGGCGCCACAGCTTGCCCGGTGTGCGCGGCGAACGAGCGCTCAGCGGCGGCCTTCATCGTTTCCTCGTCCGGTGACATGCTCGACATCGGTCGCGCCGGTGGAACTACGCGCGCTGGCGCGGGCGACGTTTTCGCGGGCGCCGGCAAGCTCGCAGCGCCTGCCGCCGCGGAAGATGCCGCAAGCACCTTATCAGCCACCATCCCCGCGGCGGGCACAGGCGCAGGCGCTGAAATCGGCGTCACAGCGGCCGCGGTGGTCGTGGCCGTGGCCGATGCCGTCGTGGTCGTGGCGGTGGCCGATGCCGTCGTGGCCGTGGCCGCTGCCGCTGCCGCCACGCGCGGCGTAGCCGCCCCCGCCGGCTCCGGCGTCAGCCACAAGCTGGCCGTGCGGATAGTCTGTCGCCCTCCACTGCTCAACTCAAAGAAAATATGCACCAGCTCAGCATTCACCGGCTGCAGCGTGGTCAGATGCAAGACCCGGCGCGAATCGCGCTTCACGACCGCGATATTCAACCCGGCCAGCGCCGGATTCATGGCGACATTCGCCCCCTTGAACACATCCGGGCGCGCCAGCCGCACCTGCAATTCGTTGAGATCGGCCGCAGTCAGATCAGCCAGCTCGATATCCGCCGACAGCTGCTGCCCCAGGTGCGAACGTACGGAAATGTCTCCCAATTCCGCCCCGCACACTGGCGCCGATGCGATCAAGGCAAGAGCAATCGAAGAAGCGGCAATAAAACGAGGCATAGTCAAAGTAGTTTCCGGGACGTAACGACTATAACGGCCAAAAATCGCCATTATGAACCCCTGCAAACGGGAAAATCCTTGCCGGGTTAGAATCAAAAGATCAACAACCACACCGAGGCAGCCATGGAAACGCGTATCGAGAAGGATAGTTTTGGCCCAATCAAAGTGCCAGCCAACCAGCTGTGGGGCGCGCAAACCCAGCGCTCGCTGGAGCACTTCAAGATCTCGACCGAGAAAATGCCGCCGGAACTGGTGGCTGCCCTGGCCAGCGTCAAGCGCGCGGCCGCCAAAGTGAACCTGGACCTCGGCGTGCTGGACGACGCCAAAGCCGTCGCCATCATGCAGGCGGCGGACGAAGTGCTGCGTGGCCAACACGCGGGCGAATTCCCGCTGGCGGTGTGGCAGACGGGCTCAGGCACGCAGTCCAATATGAATATGAACGAAGTGCTGGCCAACCGCGGCTCCGAGCTGATGGGTGGCGTGCGCGGCGAATCGCGCATGCTGCACCCGAACGATGACGTCAACAAAGGCCAGTCCTCGAACGACATCTTCCCTACCGCCATCCACGTGGCCGCTGCCCAGGCGATTGCCAATGTTCTGCCCGCTCTTCAGCACCTGCGCACCACGCTGGCCGAAAAATCGACCGCCTTTGCCGACATCGTCAAAATCGGCCGCACCCACCTTCAGGACGCCACCCCGCTGACGCTGGGCCAGGAATTCTCCGGCTACGTCGCTCAGCTGGATTACGCCGAGCACGCCATCCGCGCCACCCTGCCCGCCGTGCTGGAGCTGGCGGCCGGCGGCACCGCGGTCGGCACCGGCCTGAACGCGCATCCCGAATACGCAACCCGCATCGCAGCCGAGCTGGAGCACAACCTGAAGCTGCCTTTCCGCAGCGCCGGCAACAAGTTCGCCGCGCTGGCGGGACACGAAGCCCTCGTCGCCGCCCACGGCGCCCTTAAAACCCTCGCTGCCGCGCTGATGAAAATCGCCAACGACGTGCGCTGGATGGCGTCCGGCCCGCGCTCCGGCCTGGGCGAAATCACCATTCCTGAGAACGAGCCGGGCAGCTCCATCATGCCGGGCAAGGTCAATCCGACGCAATGCGAAGCGCTGACCATGCTGTGCTGCCAGGTGTTTGGCAATGACGTCGCCATCACCGTCGGCGGCGCCTCCGGCAACTTCGAACTGAACGTCTTCAAGCCGCTAATTGCGCATAACTTCCTGCAAAGTGCGCGCTTGCTGGCCGATGGCATGTTGAGCTTCGAAGAACACTGCGCGCACGGTATCGAGCCGAACCATGCACGCATCGCCGACCTGATGGAGCGCTCCCTGATGCTGGTGACAGCGCTGGCTCCGCATATCGGGTATGATCGCGCCGCTCAAATCGCCAAGAAGGCGCAGCACGAGGGCACCACGCTGAAAGAAGCGGCCCTGGCGCTGAGCTTCGTCACGGCCGATCAATTCGAGCAATGGATTAATCCTTTGGCAATGACCAAGCCAGGCGCCAAAGGTTAATGTTGCGCGGAAACGCCGCATCACTGAGCAATGCGAGCGCAAGCCCAACACAAAGAGGATAAAATGCAGAGAGTGAGTTTTGAATTGACATCCGAGTACATCGAGCTGAATCAGCTCCTGAAAGTAGTCGGACTGTGCGACAGCGGTGGGGCCGGCAAGCAGATCGTAGCCAGTGGTCAGGTCTCAGTCGATGGCAAGCAGGAATTGCGCAAAACTTGCAAGATCCGCGCAGGACAGCAGGTCCGTGTTGGCGACGTGCATATCACGGTGATCGGCGAAGGTGGCGCGGACGGCGCCTGACCACACCTTCCGGAAGGGGAGCAGCATGGATAGCCCTGAACGCGATATGCAGACTCAGGAACGCTTGATCGGTGATCTGCGACAAGTCATCGAAAACGCGGAAGAGCTGCTCAAGAACACCGACCACTACACCAGCGTGCTCTACCAGAGCGCCCGCGCCAAGCTGGCACAGGCGCTACTGGCCGCCACCGCTGAACTGGAGCGTTTCGAAGATGCTCAAGTCAGTCGCATGATTGAAGCGACCCATGAAGCCAATCTGTCCCATTGCGACAAGACTGGCGAAGCCAAGGTCATGCGCGCCTTCCATTAAGTCTTAGCCCTGCCGCTTCTTCAGGATCGCATCCAGCGAGAAGCGGCCCGGTCCAAACGCGACCAGCAACAGCAGGCCAGAACCCCAATAGAAGTGATCGTTGATCGCGGCTGGGCACTCGAACGAGAACAGCTGCGGATACGAAATCACGGCCATCGCATTCACGAAGAACAATGCCAGCGCGGCGGGACGCGTGATCACGCCTGCGAACAGCAGCAGCGGCAGAATCAACTCTCCTCCTGCGCCCATATAAGCCGCCAGTTCAGGCGGCAATAGCGGCACATGGTATTCATCCTGGAACAAGGACAGCGTCGCGTCCCACTCGCGGATTTTGGTCAGGCCCGCTTTGAAAAATTGCCAGCCGATGTACCAGCGCAGGGCCAGGCTGGCGATGGACGCACCCCAGTCGCTGAGCGTGGCGTCGAAGCGGGACAGTTGGCGGTGCACGCCGAGAATTGCGTTCATGTTGGTTCTCCAATCGGCAGGCGGACGGCGCTGAATGCGCCCTGCTCCAGCCATTGCTGTAAATGGGCAGCGACGTTGAATTCCTCATCGCGCTCGAAAGCTTCATCCAGGGCTGCGCCGAAGGTGCCGCCTTGCTGCAGCAGGCTCAGCGCGGCGTGCGCGGCCGGGCTTTGCGGCATCACACGCACTTTCCAGTCCGGCCTCGCCAGCAGCGCCTGGCTTGCGGCGCGCATCTCCTGCGGAAACTCGCATTCCCCCTGATGCGCGAGCCACAGCGGGACGACCGCCCATGCGGAAGCAAATGGCTGCGCGGTTGGCGGCAGCGCCAGCGTGACCGACTCGATATCTTCCGGCGCAATTGCCGCCAGGGCTTCTGCGCCCAGGGTTGCGGTCGCCGGTGCGTAATGCATGCGATGCAGCGACCATTCCAATCGCGCCATGTCGGACAGATAAGGCAAGTCCTGCACGTGCTCGAAGCCTTGCAGGAACGCCGCAAAGTGCGCGCCAAAGCGATTGAGATCGCCATCCTCCGAGGGATGCGCGCGGCCGTACTCGCGGGCCAGGGCATCAAAGAATTCATCGCCCACCAATTGGCGAATCACCGGATAAGCCGCACCCAGCGCCTTCGCCCACGTCGCGCTCAAATTGCCGCGATACAGCGCAAAGCGCTCCCCATGCTTTAAATGGGGACGCAACACATTTTCGCGCTCGGGCGCAAACAGTGCGTCGCTGAACTGCTGTTGGGCCAGCGCCAGCGGCTCAGCCGATTCCGAAGCGGCCTCATGTACCATTTGGTGCCTGACCCCAAAGACTACATGGGCTTGGCTGGCGGTCGCCAGGCGGGTTTCGGCCTTGGCCGCCTCGCCTTGTAGGACTTCGAGGGCGGGAATATCGGTGTCCCATTCAATCAGGGTGGGAACCGCGCCGAATCGGGCCAGCGCTGCCTCATACAAGCGCCACACCGGGTCGGCGACAACATCGCCATGGTGGTCGATCACGGCATCCGGCGTGACCAGATGCCCGGCCAGGTGAATTTCGCCGACCGTGCCGACTGCGATGGCCTTGATCGCCGCCAGCGCATCTTCTTCGTGATTGCACTGGTTGACGTACAGGTTGTTCACGTCCAGCAGCAAGCCGCAGCCGGTGCGGCGCGACAGCTCGGCGAGGAATTCGGCCTCGCTCATGGCGTCGCTGCTGAAACGCACATAGGTCGAGACGTTTTCCAGCAGGATGGCGCGGCCCAGCACATCCTGCACGCGTCCGACCCGCTCGCTCAGCAGATCAAGCGCGGCGTGGTCCAGCGCCAGCGGCAGCAGGTCGTTCAGGTGGCGGTCGAAGACGGCGCCCCAGCACAAATGTTCAGAAACCAGCGCCGGCTCGATGCGCTGCACCAGGCTGCGCACGCGTTCCAGGTGGCGTTCGGAAAAGCCGCGCGCTGAGCCTAAGCCAAGTCCCACGCCGTGCATGCTGATCGCATAATCGCGGCGCAGCGCCTGCAGCACGTGGAAGTCCCAGCCGGCCTGGTCGAGATAGTTTTCGGTGTGGACCTCGAGCCAGGCGGCACGCGGCCGCTGCTCGAGGAATTGGCGGTAGTGCGGAGCCCGCAATCCGATGCCGGCACCGGACAGGCTGCTGTTGATGGAATGCGTCATGGCTCCGTTCCCTGCTTGATTACTTGCCTGCTGGCGGATTCATTTTGCCGCCGGCTTTTTCGCAAGTGCCTTTAGCGACGTATTTCCAGTCGGCTGGTGCGTTGTCCATTTTGGCCTGGCCGGAGCAGCTGTGCGAGCCGTTGGCGGTAGCACAGTCGTTCTGGCCGGCCTTGGCGATGCCGTAGCACTTTTCCTGGTCTTTCTTGTCGGCGGCGGAAGCAGTGCCAACGGTGGCGGCGCATACGGTGGCCAGGGCTGCTGCGATCAGGGCTTGACGCTTGTTCATGGTGTATCTCCTCAGGTGAAAGTTTCAGCTCAGTGAGCTGGAATCGGACGCAGATGTCTGCGACTGGACGATTGTCGCGCAGCCAACAGATATCCTTACAACTTTTTTGAAAATTTTTTCGCGGGCGAAAAAAAACCCGCTGACGCCTGCACGGCGCTGCGGGTTTCTTGCGGGGCCGGACGCTGGGTCAGGCCGTGGTATTGATGCGCGTGCCCAGATGAGCTGGCAGGTTGCTAGCCGGAGTCGCTGGCGGGATCGCTTCCAGCAGCGCGGAGGCGGTCGAGGCCTGCACGTCCTGGGCTTTCTTCAGCACGGCAATGCCGACTTCCTGGCGGGTGCCGGTGTCAGCCATAGTGGTAGCGAGATTTGCAATGCTGGAAACGTCCATGGTAATTCTCCATTTGTACTTATCCTGATTTACGGACCAGTTTTGGGGAACTTTAGGGTTTCGCTGCAAATTATTTGAGCTGGGTGCGCAGCCAGTCCAGCACCGACTCCGGGCGGTTGAGGTCGAGCCAGGCAAGGGCTGGCTCCAGCCCTGCGGGCGCCGGCTGGTCACTGGCGACGGCTTTGATGGACTTGTCTTCCAGGTAACGCGCTGCGCCGACCTCCGGGCGATGCACTTCAATCTTGTCAATTGGCCAAGAATGGAAGCCTTCGACCAGGGTCAGGTCGGCTGGGGCCAGGCGCGCCAGCTGCTCGTCCATGGCCGGCTCGGGGGCGTTGCGCAACTCGTGGATGATGGCGAAGCGGTATGGCGATGCGATCATCACTTCGGCAGCACCGGCCTGGCGGAAACGGGCACTGTCCTTGCGCGGCGGCTCCAGCTCGAAGTCGTGGTGGCTGTGCTTGATCACATTGACCTTTAAGCCCTCCTCCGCCAGCCGCGCGACCAGGTATTCAAGCAGCGTCGTTTTGCCGCTGCCCGACGGGCCAACCACGCCGATCACACAGCGCGCAGTCACAGCGGCACCTTGTAGCGATAGCCGCGGAAGCTGAACACCGCCGCGCGCGGCAACAGACGCTCCAGCAGCAGACCAGGCGCAACCTCGTCGCCTTCCTTACGCAGGGTTTTGTCGATCAGGATCAGCCGGTCGGCGGGATTCTTCGAGTACATATAGCCACCCATCGTGATTTGCGGGATGGCGCGCTGGATGGGCTCGGGCAGGTCGCGCAGCGTTTGCACCGGCTCCTCCGCGGGGGCGGGTACAGCGGCCGGCGCCGGAGCGGCTTGCGCGGTTTGTGTCGGCGCGGCGGCTGACCCGCCCTGCGGCTTCTGTGCCGCCTGTGCCGCCTCAGTGACTTTTTCGTGCGTCGCGTCAGCGCCAGCATTCTTGCGGCCTTCCAAGACAGGCTGGCTGGCGCGCGCGGCTGCCGCTGGCGCAACAGCGGACGACGCGCGTGTCGCTGGTGCTGGCGTGGCGGCGGCCATATCAGCCCGCAGATCCGGCGCTGGCGCGACAGGCGCCGCTGCCTGAGCCGCTGGGCGCTGTTCTCCTATGCGCGTCGCTGCTGCCTGAGCGGCTGGGCGCTGTTCCCCAATGGGCGACGGAACTGATGGCTGTGCACTGGCAGGTGCCGACTGCGCGACAGGCGCGGTGGCAAGCGTCGCGTTGGGGGATGCGGTTATCGCCGGCGTCGCATTGGGCGATGCAGTTATCGCCGACGTCGCGTTGGGGGATGCGGTGATCGCCGGCGTCGCGACGGAAGGCGTATCAGACGCGGCGGGCGCGCTGCCCTGCTGGCGCATCAGCAGCATTGCGCCCAGCACGACCACTGCGCCGCCGAGCAGGCCCACCGCGACCATCATCGGCTTGCGCGAGCCCGTGCTGTCGACTGCCGGCGTTGGCGTCATGGTGGGCGCGTGGATGGACGGCGTCTCGCCGATCTGCCGCTCCGCCTGCGCCTTTTTCAATGCTTCGAGTATGTAGGACATATTATTTTCCTGCGATCGCCTGCGCGCTCAGGCGCGGCTCCTGCACGCCGCCCAGCTGGTTGAGTCGGATGAAGGTCTTCGGACCGGCTACACCGTCCGCCTTCAGATTCTGGCTGACCTGGAAATCGCGCAATGCACGTAGCGTGACGCCATCCAGTGGCTGGTTATCCTTCGGCTTTTTGGCGCCGCGCAGTTCGGCGAGGCGGCGCGCGAGCCAATCGACGTCCGGGCCCTTGTCGCCGGACGACACTTCATCACGCCAGGTACGTGGTGCACGCCAGAAGGTGAGGAAGCCTCCATCAAAGCGCGCTTCCAGCGACGCCAGCGTCACGGACTCACGTTTGGCGCCAATCGACAGCGTGGCACGGTCGCCGTTCATCGCGGTCAGCAGCGCGAACGTGGGACGGGTTGGATCGTCGCGCAGTTTGATCAGCACAGGACGATCGAGTAGCTTGATCTCACTCAGGCCGCCTTTTGTGAGCAGACAGCGCAGGTTTTGTTTTGCAGCCTCGGGACAGCCCTCGCCTGCCGCGAGTTGAACGCCCCATTGCGTGGCCAGCGCGCGAACGGCGCCTTCAAAGAGCGACTTCTCCGGCACAGCGCCCTGCGGAGCGCCGGCCAACGGCACATTGCGCGCGGCGCCAGCAGACGTCGAAGACAGCGCAGCGGCGAGAGAGCCGGCAGAAGACGCGGCCGCCGATGCGCCCGCAGCGGCGGACGACACGGCGGACGGTGCGTTCGCGGCAGCGGCCCGCGATGCGCCTGC
>NZ_JBFRDW010000202.1:0-8941 GCF_052113985.1 Pseudoduganella sp. RAF53_2
GCCAGCTGGTATCCCACAATGGCATCGTCGGCAGCAATATGCGCAAGGTGCAGGAATTCCCCGCCAACTGGGACAGCACGGCAACCATGGTTCTGCATTCGGACGGCCTGACGTCGCGCTGGAATATCGACGATTATCCGGGCCTGCTGCAATGCCACCCGGCCCTGCTGGCCGGCGTGCTGTATCGCGACTTCCGGCGCGGACGCGACGACGTCAGTGTGCTGGTGCTGCGCGACCACCAGGGGTGGCTGCCATGAGCTTACGCATCCTCAACCTTGGCGTACATGCGGAGCTGGATGTCGTGGCATCGCGCCAGCGCGCACGCCAGATCGCCGGACTATGCGGTTTCGGCGGCCAGGATCAGGTACGCATCGCCACCGCAGTTTCCGAACTGGCGCGCAATGTCTACAACTATGCCCGCGCCGGACGTATCGAGTTTGCCGTGGAAGGTGAAACCGCGCCGCAGCTGCTGGTCATCACGATCAGCGACCAGGGGCCGGGCATTCCGCATCTCGATGTGGTGCTGTCCGGCCGCTATCAGTCCGAAACCGGCATGGGCCTTGGCATCATCGGCGCCAGGCGCCTGATGGACCAGTTCGACATCCGCACCACCGTTGGCGGCGGCACGACGATCACGCTGAAAAAACTGCTGCCGCGCGAAGCTGCCCTGCTGACGCCTGGCATGGTGGGCGCAATGGGTGCCCAGCTGACGGCGCTACCGGCCGATGTCACCCTGTCGGAAATGCAGCAGCAGAACAAGGAACTGCTGGCCACGCTGGCGGAGCTGAACACGCGCCAGGAAGAATTGCTGCAATTGACGCACGAACTGGAAGACACCAACCGCGGCGTCGTGGCTTTGTATGCCGAGCTGGATGAGAAGGCCGATCACCTGCGCCGTGCCGACGAGATGAAGTCGCGCTTCCTGTCGAATATGAGCCATGAGTTCCGGACGCCGCTATCCTCGATCCGCGCCTTGTCGCGCCTGCTGATCGAGCGCGCGGACGGCGAGCTGACGGAAGAACAGGAAAAGCAGGTGCTGTTCATTCTGAAAGGCGCCGAATCGCTGACGGAACTGGTGGACGACCTGCTGGACCTGGCGAAGATCGAAGCGGGCAAGGTCGATATCCGGCCGGTCAAATTCGATGTGGCGGACCTATTCAGTGCCCTGCGCGGCATGCTGCGCCCCCTTCTGGCCGGCGCGCGCGTGGAACTGATCTTCGACGTGCCGGCTGCGCCGCTGATCATGTACTCAGACGAAGCCAAGCTGTCGCAGATCCTGCGCAACTTCGTTTCCAATGCGCTGAAATTCACCGAAACGGGCCATGTGCGCGTTTCGGCGGACGTGCAAGGCGATAGCATCCGCTTCGATGTGGAAGACACCGGTATCGGCATCGCCGAAGAATACCAGCAAGTGATCTTCGAGGAATTCAGYCAGGTCGAAAGCCGGCTGCAGCAGCGCGTGAAAGGCACGGGACTYGGCCTTCCCTTGTGCCGCAGGCTGGCGACGAGCCTGCTGGGCGGCAGCGTCACGCTGCACAGTGTGCCCGGCCAGGGCTCAACGTTCAGCGTTATCCTGCCGCGTCAATACCAGGCTGGCGCGGACAGCGAAGACGCGCTCGAAACCGAACCACAGGATGGCAGCGGGTTGCCCATCCTGATCATCGAAGACGACCGCTCCACCATGCTGATGTATCGCAGCTTCCTGCGCAATACACCCTTCCGTGCCGTGTGCGCGCGCAGCCTGTGGGAAGCCGAGCAAGCGTGGGCCGCCGAAAAGCCCGCCGCTGTCATTCTCGACCTCTACCTGCAGGGCGAAGACAGCTGGCGGTGGCTAAGCCAGGCCAAGGCCAGCGAGCAGCGCAAGAATGTCCCGGTGCTGATCGTTTCCGAAGTCTCCGATCGGCAGAAAGCCTTTTCCCTGGGCGCGGACTGCTATTTCAACAAGCCCGTGCTGCGCGATGAGTTGCTCGCCCAGCTCAAGGCTTCTTGCCATCCGTCATAAGGCCACGCCATGTCCAGCGCCGATGAAGAACTTATCCTGAACGTCGACGACACCGATGCCGCACGCTACGCGAAGACGCGCATCCTCACGCGCGCCGGCTTTCGCGTGATCGAGGCGTCCAGTGGTGAAGAGGCGCTGGCCAAAGCTGCCAGCGAAGACCCTGCCCTGGTGCTGCTGGACACCAAACTGCCCGACATCAGCGGCTTCGACGTGTGCCGCCACCTGAAAGAAAACAAGTCCACCGCCTACATTCTGGTGCTGCAGACGTCGGCCTCGTATGTCGCCACGCCGGACAAGGTGCGTGCGCTGGACTGCGGCGCCGACAACTACCTGTTCGAACCGATCGAACCCGAGGAACTGGTGGCCAATGTGCGCGCCCTGCTGCGCCTGGGCCGCGTCGAACGCGAACTGCGCGACATGGACCGCCGCAAGGACGAATTCCTGGCCATCCTGGCGCACGAGCTGCGCAATCCGCTGGGACCGATCCGTAATGCGGTGGAGTTGCTGCGTCTCGCCGATCCTTCACCGTCGCCGCTGCACGAACATGCGCGCCAGATCATCCTGCGCCAGACCGACCATATGGTGCGCCTGGTCGACGATTTGCTGGATGTCTCGCGCATCTCGCGCGGCAAGATCGCGCTGCGCCGCGCGCCTGCCGATTTGTGCGAGGTAGTACGCGCCGCCCTGGAAACCAGCCTGCCCAATATCGAAGCGCGCCAGCACAAGCTGGAGCTGGACCTGCCGGGCGAGCTGTGGGTCGTTGGCGACGCCATCCGCCTGACCCAGGTGGTCGGCAATCTGCTCAATAACGCCGCCAAATTCACGCCACCGGGCGGCAATATCAAAGTCCAGGTGCTGCGCGAAGATGAACATGCGGTGCTGCGCGTGCGCGACAGCGGGATCGGCATTCATTCCGAACAGGTAGAGCGCATCTTCGATCTGTTCACGCAGGCAGGCCATGCGCCGGACCGCGTGCAGGACGGCCTGGGCATCGGGCTGTCGCTGGTCCGGACGCTGGTATGGCTGCATGGCGGCAGCGTGTCCGCCAGCAGCGCCGGCGAAAACCAGGGCAGCACGTTCGAAGTGCGCCTGCCGGGAGAGCAAGCCAGTGCAGCCGCCCAGGATTCCGGCACAGATGCCGCCGCAGCGCCACCGTGCTGCTACCGCATCCTGGTCGTGGACGATAACGCCGACTCGGCCCACATCATTGCTTCGCTTCTGCAACTGGCCGGCCATGAAACGCAAGTGGCGCATCGCGGCATCGACGCTATCGAAGCGGCGCAAGCAATGCGGCCGGATGTTGTCTTCCTCGATATCGGCCTGCCGGACATGCGCGGCGAGGAAGCCGCGAGCCGTATTCGGGCCCTGCCCGAACTGGCCGGAACGAAGCTGGTTGCCCTCAGCGGCTACGGCCAGGACAAGGATCGCGCCACCGCCATCGCGGCAGGCTTCGACCTGCACCTGACCAAGCCGGTCACGCTGGACATCCTGAGCGCAACCATCGCGCGCCTGCTGTAACGGCCGGTCACTGCCGCGGGAGGCCAATGGCGCTCTGCTAGAATGCGCGTTCGCACATCTCCCCCTTATATAAAAGACACATATGCGATATCTAGCATTCCCTCTGCTGGCGAGCTTGCTGGCAGCTCCCGCCTTCGCCGTCACTCCCGTCACCCTCGATCAGGCCATGTCCCATCCGGACTGGATTGGCACGCCGGTCGAAACCGCATGGTGGAGCTGGGACGGCAAACAGGTCTTCTACAAACAGAAGCGCACCGGCTCTCCGCTGCGCGATACGTTCCAGGCTGGCGACAAGCCGCGCCTGATCGGCGATGCGGAACTGGCCAATCAGGACAGCGCCACCGTCGTCTACAACCATGACCGCACCCGCTCCATCGTGCTGCGCAATGGCGACTTGTTCGAGCGCGACATGAAGACGGGCATCCTGACCCAGATCAGCCGCAATACCGTGCCGGCCGAAGCACCGCAGTATTCGGCGGACGGCCGCGCCGTACAGTTCCGCATCGGCCACGACTGGTTCAGCTGGAGCCGTGCCGACCGCCTGGTGACTCCGCTCGCCATGCCGCGCGCGATGAAAGACCCAGCCGCCGCACCGGATGACGATTACCTGCGCGCCATGCAGCTGCGCCTGATCTCCACGCTGAAGCGCCAGAAGGATGATCGCGAAGCTGTCCGCGAGCGCAATGAAGCCGAGCGCCGCGCCGACGCTACCCGCGCGCCTTCGCCGTACTATCTCGGCGACAAGATCACCCTGGATGCCAGTGCCCTGTCACCGGACGGCCGCTGGCTGGTCGTGGCGGTCTCGCCGAAGAACGGCGACAGCGGCCGCGTAGGCAAGATGCCGCGTTACGTGACGGAATCCGGTTACGAAGAGTTCGACGATCAGCGCACCCGCGTTGGCCGCAACTATCCGCTGGCCCAGACCCTGAAGCTGATCGATCTGCAGACGCGCACCGTGCGCGACATCTCGCTCGATAATCTGCCGGATATCGCCAAAGATCCTCTGGCGTCCTTGCGCGAAGCGCAGAAGCAGCCGGCGCTGAAGGGCAATCGCCCGGTGCGCCTGGAAGAAGATGAAGGCGATGGCCTGGCATGGACCGAGAACGGCGGCAAGCTCGCCGTGATGCTGCGTGCCGTCGACAACAAGGACCGCTGGATCGCCACTGTCGATCTGAAGGAAGCCAGGCTGCAGCCGCAGCACCACCTGGCCGACAAAGCCTGGATCAATAACAGCTACAACGAATTCGGCTGGATGAAGGACAACAGCACCCTGTGGTTCCAGTCCGAGGAAAGCGGCTATGCCCACCTGTATACACTGGGCGCCGATGGCAAGCAGCGCACTCTGACCAGCGGCCAGTGGGAAGCCACCAATGTGCGCTGGAATGCAGACGGCTCGATGGCCTACATCCTGTGCAACCGCAAGACGCCGGGCGAATATGAAGTCTGCTCCGTGAACGCCAGCGATGGCGCGGTGCGTGAAGTCACCCAGCTGGATGGCGGTGTCGAACAGTTCTCCCTGTCGCCGGACCAGCGCAAGCTGCTGGTGCACTATTCCAACGCCTATCTGCCGCCACAGCTGGCCATCGTACCAGCCGCCGGTGGCGCTGCGACCAAGCTGACCGATACCCGCACCGCCGAATTCAAGGCGCGCGAATGGGTGCAGCCGCAGTACGTGGCGGTGCCGTCTTCGCATGGCACCCAGCCTGTCTGGGCCAAGCTGTATCGCCCGGCCAAGCTGGAAGAAGGCAAGAAGTATCCGGTCGTGATGTTCGTGCACGGCGCCGGCTATCTGCAGAACGTGAGCCACCGCTACACCAACTACTTCCGCGAGCAGATGTTCCATAACCTGCTGGTGCAGAACGGCTACATCGTACTGGACATGGACTACCGCGCGTCCAAAGGCTATGGCCGCGATTGGCGCACGGCGATCTACCGCCAGATGGGCCACCCTGAACTGGAAGACTATGTGGACGGCGCCAAGTGGATGGCCGCCAATCAGCAAGGCGACATCAACCGCGTCGGCATCTACGGCGGCAGCTACGGCGGCTTCATGACCTTCATGGCCCTGCTGCGTGAACCGGATCTGTTCAAGGCTGGTGCGGCCCTGCGCCCTGTGACCGACTGGACCACGTACAACCACGGCTACACGTCCAACATCCTGAACACGCCGGACATCGATCCTGAAGCGTACAAGATCTCTTCGCCGATCGAGTATGCCGACAAGCTGAAAGGTCACCTGCTGATCGGCCACGGCATGGTCGACGACAACGTGTTCTATCAGGACTCCGTGCGCATGGCACAGCGCCTGATCGAGTTGAAAAAGGATCACTGGGAGCTGGCGTCCTATCCGCTGGAACGCCACGCTTACGTACAGCCTGAGAGCTGGTACGACCAGTATCGCCGCATCTTCCAGCTGTTCGAGCGCACGTTGAAGTAACGTGGATGGCGGGTCAATGACCCGCCCTACGTAGGGCGGATCATTCGATCCGCCGTTTTTCACTTAGCTGGTAGCTGGTAGGGCGGGTCATTGACCCGCCGTTTTTCACTTCAGCGGATCGACCGCAGGCGCCTGCCGCTGCGCCCGCGCCAGTGGCACCGGATCATCCGTTTCCACCTGCAGCAGCGTGGTCGACGCCAGCACGCCATTGGCATCCATCAGCTGCAAGCCTCCCACATACCTCTTCCCTGTAGGCAGTCCCGACCAGCTCACGTTCACCGTCGCCGTTTTGCCGGTGTACACGCGCGAAGGCAGCATGGCCCGCAACGAACCGCCAGCATCCGACCTGGTCACAATGGCCGACGACAGCTGGAAGTCGATGCTRGCCCGGTTGGCCGCGGAATAGCCGATGATGCACAGCTTATAGTCCCCCGCCGCCGGTGAAGCCAGCAAAGCCTGCTCATTCGAGCCTTCAACGGCGCTGGTGGAAAGCAGCTTCCAGCCGGGATCGAACAACGCCATATCCAGATCGTCCATACCCGGCTTGCCCGTATCACGGTCGAACAGCTCAAAAGTCGCAGCCACGGTATCGGCAGGGATGTGCACCGTCTGCACCAGCACACCTGTGCCGCCGGCCTTGCAGCTGGCCTGCATCCGCGCCGGCGTGCCGGAACTGTTGTCCGGCGCCTGCCCCACGCGCAAGGATGTGCGCTGCACTTCCTTCAAGCCGCCCAGCGCGTAAGCCATGCGCCCGTTGAAGGCCGTTTCCACCGTCATCATGGTGCTGCCATCCGTCTTGTCGCTGCGCAGCGCAGCCGGCGAACGTACCATGCGGCCCACACGCGCAACGACAGGACTGCGCACCTTATGCGTGCCATCGCTCCATTCCATCGAGCCAAGCTGCCAGATGTTCTCGAATGCGGTAGTGCGCGTCAACACGATGTTGAAGGACTTGCTCTCGCCGGGCGCCAGCGCCAGCGTCGCCGGCTGGAGCGCCGCCGTAAAGCCATGCACGTCGATCTTGCCCGTGTACGTTGACGCAGCGCCGCTGACATTGGTCACCGTGCGCGTGATCACCGCTGTATTGACCACATTACCGGCCGAAACGGACGCAAGGTTCAGGTTATAGCCTGGCATGCTGCCCTCGCTGCATTGATCGCTCATGCCCGTGCCGCACAGGTACTTCTTGTAGTCCGATGCGCCCACCGTGTACACCAGTCCCGGATCGGCGGCCGCAGTCGGGTCAACGTGGCCAGCGCCCTGCGCAAAGGGCAGCGTACCAGCCTCCATGCCGAACAGCCCATCCGGCAAGGTATCGTAGGCCGTCGTCATCAGCGCCGATTTGATGGCCGATGGCGACCAGTCGGGATGGCGATGCTTCAACAGCGCTGCGATACCTGCAACGTGCGGGCTGGACATGGATGTGCCATCATAAAAATTCCAGGCCGGCTGCGGCACCAGCGTGCCGTTGACCACATCGCTACGCTGCTCCTGGGTCAGCGAAGGCGTGACACCAGCGACGATATTGACGCCGGGCGCTGTCATATCAGGCTTCAGCACATCGCCATCCGTCGGGTTCGGGCCGCGCGAGGAGAAGTTGGCCATGATCGGCGCCTCGCCCTTGGTGGTCATGACGAACTTGCTCATCGCGGCCGTGGCGTTCAGTGCCTGCGCGTAGTTGGCAATCGCCGCGCCATCTTCCGCGCTCACGTGAACGGTCGGCACGGAGTGCCCTTCCGCTACCAGGCCATTGCCGTTGTCGATCATCACCATGCCGCTGCCGCCCGCCTCCTTCACGGCCAGGCTCTTATCAACGCGATTGTTCACGCCGCGCAGGCAGGTCACGATCTTGCCCGTTACCTTGGCCGTGTCCAGCACCGGCGCGCCATCGTTATTGGCCGCCGTGAAGCAATACTGCAGCCGATCCGGGTCCACATTCGGCAAGCCCGCATCCTGCGCGCGGATGATGGGCGTGCCGCCAGCCAGCGGCGTCATGTTCAGCGACGCGCCGGAATACACGGCCTTGTTGCCAAGCGTGACATCGGCTTTCTGGAAGCGGTTATGCGTGGACGCACCGACGGTTGCCAGCCATGGGCTGACGTGGGCTACCGTGTTGCCCGGTCCCGCATTACCCGCGGACGCAGCCACGAACACGCCCGCATTCGCCGCGTGCAGGAAGGCCATCTCCACCGGGTCTTTCACGGTATCGCTGCCGCTGATGGAGAAGTTCAGCACATTCACACCATCCACCACGGCCTGCTCGATCGCATCCACCGCGTCGCCCGTGAAGCAGCCGACCTGGCTCTGGTGGCGAAAGGCTCCAGATACGCCCAGCAGATCTTGTACGCCGCCAGCCGCGCACGCGGCGCCATGCCCGACAGCGTGCCGACATAGGCGCCGTTGACATTGCCATCCACGCCGTGGTTGCCGGCTGCCGTGGTCGACGTGTGCGTGCCATGGCCGCCGCTGCCGGACGGTGCGCCCAGCGAGTCGCGCGGCGAACGGAAATCGCTCCATGCCGGCGTCAGGCCAGCCTGGTCCTGGATGGCGCGGTAGGTGGCATCGAAATAACGCGCGCCAATCAGCTTGTTGTTGCAATGGCCAGCGGTAAAGCCTTCGCCAGTCTGGCACTCGCCATGCCAGGTCGCAGGCGGGGCGTTGTAGGCCAGCGTTCCATTATTGTCGAAAGTGGGCTTGCCTGCCGCATCCACGCGATCCGCATAAGCCGGATTCTCGGGCCAGACGCCGCTATCGATAATGCCGACGACGACATCTTCGCCCGCGTGTTCTGGCCCGCCGAGCTGGCTCCACAAGCCGCCCGGCTTGTCGAGTCCGAGGAAAGTTGGGGTAAAGCTGGTGACCGGACGGCGCGGCTCGTCCGCCGAAATATCGGCCACTTGCGGGCTGGCCTTCAACTGGCGCACTTCGTCATCGGTCAGCATGGCGGCAAAGCCGTTCAGCACGACCTTGTACTCATGCAGCAC
>NZ_JBFRDW010000203.1:0-8928 GCF_052113985.1 Pseudoduganella sp. RAF53_2
GTACACCACTTTCGACCGTGGGAAGATCTGGTTGACGATGCGGGTCTGCATGATGCGCTCGGGATCGATCGTCATCACGTGCAGGCCGTCCTTGTTCTCGTCCAGCGGCAGCCAGCCGGATTCCTCAATGTACTGGCGCTTGAGGTTCTTCAGCAGATCGATTGGTTTGACGCGATCGCCTTTGTAGGGCTCATACGGCACGTGATAGAAGCGCGCCAGCGAAGCGCCGATGGCGGGCAGCTTGACGCTGAACTCGTCCAGCAGCACGTCTTCCACGCGCATATCCTTCTTGCGCGCGGATCGCACCGCCAGTTCCAGCTCCGGCCCCGCCAGTACGGCATCGGTCACCAGGCCGTCGTAGCGCGTGCGCACCTGCGCCGCCGGCTTCAGGCGCTGGCACAGCGCCACCGACAGTGTTTCGCACAGCTCGCGCACGCCTTCCGCCGCCAGTTGCGGGAAAGGACCGCCGCCGCGGTGGTTGATGAACTGGACCACGCCCAGCAGCTCATTGCTGGATTCCGCGATCAGCGGCGCCACCAGCATTTCGCGGGTACGGTAGCCGGTGCGCTGATCCACACCCTGCTGGAAGTGCAGATCCGGCGAGATGCGCTTCAGTTCCGCCGTGTCGTAGACGTCGGCGATATTCAGCGTCTGGTGGGTGAGGGCGACAAAGCCCGCAATGCTGCTGGGCGTAACGGCCAGCTTCAGATCACGGAAGGTGGTCAGGCCCGTCTTCACCTTGGAGACGATGTAGTCCTTTTCGTAATCCATCGCGTACAGCGTGAAGCGGTCGCAATTCAGCAGGTCGCAGAATTCCATGCCCAGGTCGAGCATGATTTCGTCGATATTGCTGGTGGCGTGGATCTTGGTCGTTACGGCCTGCAGCTTGCGGAAGAAAGCCAGGCGCTGTGCGGTTTCACTACGCAGTGGAGTTTCGGGAGTGTCGAGATCGGCGTCGCTCATTTTGCTTTTACAGAACTACTTCCAGTCCTTCATAAGCCAGGAAAACCTGGAGTCCGTTGAGCTGGGATTGGTAGCGCGCCATCACTTCCGCGAACACGGCTTCCAGCTCGTCGTCGCTGCGGGTAGGTTCGTGATGAGTGCAGTAAAGCTTTTTTGCGCCGGCGCGCAGGGCAATGGCCAGTGCGGAGTCGAACGTGCCGTGGCCCCAGCCGACTTTGGAAGGATACTCCTCGCGCGTGTAGGAGCAGTCCATTACCAGCACGTCCACGCCGCGGATCAGTTCATCGATGGCCGAGGTGCGCTGTTCCACATGTTGCTGGAACACGGCATGCTCGGGGTGATCCGCCGGATAGATATTGAACAGGGGCTCGTGGTCGCCAGAAAAGAACATGGACTTGCCATTGCAATCGATGCGGTAGCCCAGGTCGGTGACCGGATGGCTCATCACCACATTGCTGACCAGCGCGTCGCTCACCGGTACCGGCTCGCCCACGGTCAGAGTGCGGTATTCGATGGTGGCGTCCATCTGGGTTTCGCTGACGGGGAAGTAGCTGTTCTGCAGTTGCACGCCCATCACATGTTCCACGCCTTTGCCGGTGTCCGGATCGGTGGCGCCGTGCAGGCGCACGCGGCTGCCCTTGATGAACAGCGGCGAAAAGAAGGGCAGACCATGGATATGGTCCCAATGGCTGTGGGTGATGAAAATATTCGCTTCGATAGGACGTTTGCCCGAGGCGACCAGGGATTGCGCCAAGGGGAAAATGCCGGTACCGCCGTCGATGACAATCAGGGTGTCGTCATCGGTGCGCACTTCGATGCAGGTGGTATTGCCGCCGTAACGCACCGTGCGCGGGCCCGGCGAGGGGATGGAACCACGCACCCCCCAGAATTTGAATTTCATCGATCAAAGTCCCTAGTATTCGCTCTCGTATTGCCTTGCTGCTAATGGTAGTGATTGATGTAGCAAGTGCAACTAAATCCCTGCGATGATAGCGTTTTTTCACAGGTTCCGGACCGATTTTCCACATTTGCGGGCGTTGCAATATACAACCGTTTGCTCAGGAGATACACTTTCGGCCATGGAACACCTGACTCTGACCCAAATCACCCAGCGGCTGGAACAGCTGACGGAACTGAGCGTCGCCCTGGGCGATGTGCGCGACATCGATCTGCTGCTGGAGCGCATCCTGCTTGTGGCGAAGGGCATGACCCATGCGGATGGCGGCACCCTGTACCGGCCCAGCGACGACCGCAGCGCCCTGTGCTTCCATATCAGCGTCAATGACAGCCTGAAAATCCGGCTGGGCGGCAGCGGCGGGCATGCCATCGATATTCCGCCCGTGCCTCTGCTGCGGGAGGACGGCGACAAGAATATGGAGTCAGTGGCCGCTTACTCGGCCAACGCCGGCAAGTCGGTGAATATCGAGGACGTGTATGAGTCCAGCGAGTTCAATTTCTTCGGCATGCGCAAGTTCGACGAGCAATTCCACTACCACTCGCAGTCCTTCCTGACGGTGCCGATGCACGACCACGAAGGCGAGCTGCTTGGGGTGCTGCAGCTGGTGAACGCGAAAAATCCGGCGACGGGCGACATCATCGCCTTCACGCCGACCGATCAGCGTTTCATCGAAGCGCTGGCCGCCCAGGCCGACGTGGCGCTGACCAATCAGCGCCTGATCGCCCAGCTGGAAGAACTGCTGGAAGCCCTGGTCAATCTGATCAACATCGGCATCGACGAAAAATCCCCTTACACCGGGCGGCATTGCCAGTTTGTGCCGATTCTGACCATGATGCTGGCGGAAGCGGTGCACTTGACGGAAGAAGGTCCGCTGGCCGGTTTCAGCATGACGGACGGCGACCGCAAGGAACTGTGGCTGGCCGGTCTGCTGCACGATTGCGGCAAGATCACCACGCCGGTTCACGTGGTCGACAAGGCCACCAAGCTGCAAACCATTTATGACCGCATCGGCCTGATCGACACCCGCTACGAAGTGCTGATGCGCGACGCCGAAATCCGCGCGCTGCGCAATCAGCTGGATGGCGGTGACCCTGCGGCTATCCGCGACCGGCTGGAAAAGGAACTGGCCACACTGCGCGAGGAGCGCGACTTCCTGCGCCAGGCGAATATTGGCGGCGAGGGCATGAAGCCGGAAGACCAGCAGCGCGTGCATCAGATCGCGGCGCGGCGCTGGGTGAATCCGGACGGCGCGGAGCAGCCCTTCCTCAGCGAGGAGGAAGTGAGCAACCTGACCATCCGCTTCGGCACCCTGACCGACGATGAGCGCAAGATCATCAACAACCACATCGTGATGACGGTGCGCATGCTGGAATCGCTGCCGTGGCCCAAGCATCTGCAGAACGTGCCGGAATATGCGGGCGGCCACCACGAACGCATGGATGGCAAGGGCTATCCGAAAGGCTTGCGCAAGGAAGAGATGTCGGTGCCGGCGCGCGTGATGGCGATCGCCGATATCTTTGAAGCGCTGACCGCGCGCGACCGCCCGTACAAGAAGGGCAAGATGCTGTCCGAGTCGCTCGACATCCTCGGTAAATTCAGCCTGAACGGCCATATCGATCCCGACCTGTTCGATATCTTTATCCGCAAGAAGGTCTATCTGGAATTCGCGCGCAAGCATATGGACCCACGCCAGATCGACGAGATCGACGAGTCGCGTATTCCGGGCTACACGCCTTGATGCGCAAGCTGCTTGCCCGCCACGGCGCGCGCTGGCTGATCGGCCTTGTGCTGACGGGCCTCGCCGCGCTGCAACTGGCGGGGCAGCTGCATTCCGAGTCCATCGAGCGCATGGACACCTTTTTCTCCGGCTTGCGCATGCGGCTGGACAAGCCGGAAATCGATCCGCGCATCGTGATTGTCGATATCGATGAACGCAGCCTGGCCGAAGTGGGGCGTTTCCCCTGGAGCCGCGACAAGCTGGCGCAACTGGTGCAGCAGCTCACGCAGCACTACCAGGCGGCGGCGGTGGGCTTCGACATTTCCTTCCCCGAGCCGGACACCAGTTCCGGTTTCAATGTGCTGCAACGCCTGTCGCAGCGCGAGCTGAAAGATGTGCCGGGCCTGCAGCATCAGCTGGACCAGCTCGAACCGCAGATGGATTACGACGGCCTGTTCGCCAAGGCGATGGAAGGGCAGCCGGTGGTGCTGGGTTATAGCGTGTCCGGCGCTCAGCGCAAGGGCGTGTTGCCCAAGCCTGCGTTCACGGTCGATTCGCTGAATGGCCGCACGCTGGACGCTTACCGCATCGACGGCTATGAAGCGAACATCCCGCGTCTGCAGCAGGCGGCACAAGGCGCGGGCATCTTTACCGCGCTGCCGGATGCGGACGGCGTGGTGCGCAGCTCGGCGCTGCTGCAGCGCATCGGCGATGGCTACTATCCGACGCTGTCCCTGGCCACGGTCGCCACGGCCCTGCGTGCGCGCGCCATTGCGCCGCTGTGGGAAGGCACGGTCGACACGCTGAGCGAGGCGCAGCGCAAAAGCGGCGGGCTGGATGCGATCGCCCTGTTCCATCCGGAGGGCAGCGTGCGCATTCCTGTCGGGGAAGGCCTGACAGCCGTAGTCGAATTCCGTGGACGCGGTGGGCCGCAGGGCGGGGCCTTCAGGTACGTGTCCGCCGTCGATGTGCTGAAGGGACGTGCCGATCCGAAGCTGCTGGAAGGGACGATTGTCCTTGTCGGCACCACGGCGCCGGGCCTGAATGATTTGCGGGCCACGCCGGTGAATGCGGAATATCCCGGAGTGGAGATCCATGCGAACCTGATCAAGTCCATCCTCGACCAGAGTTTCAAGGCAAGGCCGGATGTGGCGACAGCGCTGGAAGTGATCCAGGTGCTGGTACTGGGCATCGCGTTGACGCTGGCGCTGCCGGTGATGGCGCCGGCCTGGTCGATCCTGCTGTCGGTGGCTGCCGCGATGGGCGCGGGCGCTGTCAATCTCTACTTCTACAATCACTACGATGCAGTGCTGAAGCTGGCGACCATCCTGCTGCTGGTGCTGGGCCTCTTCATCTTCAACCTGGCCTGGGGTTACTTCTTCGAGGTGCGGCGGGGCAGGGCACTGGTGTCGCGCTTCGGCGAATACGTGGCGCCGGAGCTGGTGGCCGAAATGGCCGAGGACCCGGAAAAATACAATATGGATGGCGAGAGCCGCGAACTGACCGTGATGTTCGTGGACGTGCGCGGCTTCACCACCATCTCCGAAGGCCTGACGCCGAAGCAGCTGCGTGAGTACATCAATCTCTATCTGACGGCGATGTCGGAAGATATCCGCGACAGCCACCGCGGCACGCTCGACAAATACATCGGCGACGCCGTGATGGCCTTCTGGGGCGCGCCAGTTGCTTTCACGGACCATGCCAGCCGCGGTGTGGCGACGGCGCTGAAAATGCAGCAGAGCGCGGCGCGGCTGAATGAAGACTTCATCAAGCGCGGCTGGCCTGAACTGAAGATCGGCATCGGCCTGAACTCCGGCCTGATGCATGTGGGCGATATGGGYTCCAGCATCYGCCGCGCTTACACGGTGATGGGCGACGCGGTGAACCTGGCCTCGCGCCTGGAGGGCATTACCAAGGTCTACGGCGTGGGCATTACTGCCGGCGAAGCGACGCGCTCAGCAGCGCCGGAATTCGCCTGGCGCGAACTGGATCTGGTGCGCGTGAAGGGAAAGAACGAACCGGTGGCCATTTTCGAACCGGTCGGACTGGATAGCGAGATGGACGCGGCCACGCGCGATGAACTGCGCGACTGGCATGCAGCGCTGGCGCATGTGCGCGCCCAGTGCTGGGACGAGGCGGACGCGGCGCTGGCTGAGCTACAGGCGCGCCAAAACCGCCTCCTGTATGCGCTGTATGTCAAGCGCGTCGCGTTCTATCGTGAACACCCGCCCGGCGAGCGTTGGGACGGCGTCACWACCTTCGAAACAAAATAGGAAGCACTCAACTTTGCAAGCCTCAGCGGGCGTACAATAATCCTATCCTTTCAGCGAACTCACACTATACTGAAAGTAACGAGAGTTGCTCTGAATCTAGGCAAGTTGCATTGCCGGGAGAGCTGAAATGAAGTCCTGTGGCGTATCGATCGTGGCCGGGATCGCGTTTGCGTCGGCCTTCGGAACCGTTGCGGCAGCACAGCCGTACTCGGACACACCCAAACCGCGGACGAGCCCTTCAGCGCCTGCTTCCCCCCTTACTTTCGACATCGCCGCCTACCAGCGTTCGTCCGCCGATTTTCCCGGTCCGCCCACTAGCAATATCACCCTGCGCCTGGCCGCCACACTGACTCAATCGCTGCCGCGCGACTGGCTGGTCAGTGCCAGCGTCAGCACGCAGTACGGGACGGACAACCTGACCCAGCAGGAAATCCTGGCGCCCGCCGCTTCGACCAGCCTCGCTTTGATGACCAAGCGCGACTATTTGCGCGACGGCGGCTTTGCACAGAGCGTTGAGCTGCACACGCCCAATCTCTGCGCCGCCTGGCTGTACACCTGCCGGGCGATCATGTTCTACGACCGTAATTACATCCGCTACAACCGCGATTACGGCGGCACCCTGCGTAGCGGATCGATCGGCAGCGTCGGCATCGGCATGCGCATGCAAGTCAGACGAAACATGAATCTTCAACTCGACGCCGGCCGCGTCACCCGCAACAGCCAGATGCCGGACGATGCCCGCGCCCGGGTCAGTCTGCGCCTCGGCTACAACTTCTAAGTCCCGCAAACCCGCATTTCCGCACGAACGAGCGTTAATTTTTGCTCGAAAATTGTGTCTTTTCGGAATAAAATTTCCGACTTGCATTAGTTAATCGAAAGTTTCCCTGCATAAATGCGGGATAATGCAGGGTGCCGTTTCCCATCTAACAACAATACTCCATTTATGAAATACCGCCTGGCCGCCTTGCTTGCCACGTCCCTATTTGCGTCCGCCGCTTTGGCGGAGGATGTGATTCGTTTCGATATCAGCCGCTTTGAGGTGCAGGGCAACACGCTGCTGCCGCCCGCAGAGGTGGATCGCGTTGTCGCCGCTTACGCAGGCAAGAACCGCGACTTCGGCGACGTGCAGCGCGCGCTGGAAGCGCTGGAAGCCGCATATCGCGAGGCGGGCTACAGTGTGGTCAAGGTCGAACTGCCGGAACAGGAACTGGACCGCGGCGTGGTGCGCCTGAAAGTGGTGCAGACCAGGATCGGCCGCGTCACCGTCAAGAACAACCGCTATTTCGACGAAGCCAATATCCGCCGCAGCCTGCCGGACCTGGAGGGTGGCAAGACGCCCAATCTGAACCGCATCTCCAACGAGCTGAAACTGGCCAACGAGAACCCGTCCAAAAAAGTCACCATGAAGCTGCAAAGCAGCGAACAGGATGACGAGGTGGATGCGGCGCTCGATGTGAGCGATGAGAACCCATGGAAGGCCATGCTCAATGCCGACAATACCGGTACCGCGCAGACCGGCCGCACCCACGTTGGCGTCGTGCTGCAGAACGCGAACCTGTTTGGCCTGGACCACGTGGCCAGCCTGCAGTACACCACGTCGGCGCAAGAGCCGAGCCGCGTGAAGGTGTATGCAGCGGGCTACCACATTCCGCTGTACGCCCTGGGCGATTCGCTGGACTTCTTCGCCAGCTACTCGAATATCGATTCCGGCACCGTGACGGCGGGCGTGTTCAATCTGGCCGTGAGCGGCAAGGGCGCCGTCTATGGCGCGCGCTACACACAAAGCCTGGCCAAGCGCGGCAACTACGAATCCAAGCTGCAGTACGGCATCGACTACAAGGCCTTCAAGAACAGCGTAGTGCTGCTGGATCAGGAGCTGGGTAATAACGTGACGGTGCATCCCATCAGCGTGAGCTATATGGGCAGCTGGACCCAGCCGAACAGCGAAACGGGCTTCCAGGCGACCTTGCTGCGTAATATCCCCGGCGGTTCGCGCGGCGGCCAGGAAGACTTCACCCGTGCCCGCGTGGGCGCGAAAGACAGCTACACCATCCTGCGCCTGGGCGGCAGCTACACCCGCGTGCTGCCGGCGGACTGGCAGGCGCGCGCCATCGTCAACGGCCAGCTGACCAGCGATGCGCTGATTCCGGGCGAGCAGTTCGGCGCGGGTGGTGCATCGTCGGTGCGCGGCTTCAACGAGCGTGAGATTTCCAGCGATGTGGGCGCGGGCAGCAATCTGGAGCTGTACACCCCCAACGTCTGCGGCGGCAACTGGCAGTGCCGCGCGCTGGCTTTCTACGACGCGGCCTGGATCAAGCGCCGCCATGCGCAAGCGGGTGAGCTGGAGAGCACCAATATCGCCAGCGCCGGCCTGGGCCTGCGTGTCCTGCTGTCGACCAACGTTAATCTGCAACTGGACTACGGTCATGTGACCCACGCCGGCGCCACCGGGCGCGATGGCGAGGACCGCGTGCACGTGCGTCTCGGCCTTTCTTATTGAGGCAACCACCATGAACCGACAAGATCAATACAAACTGCAGCGCAAGCTGCTCGTGGCGACGATCGCGGCCTGCTTCGGCTCGGCCCACGCGAATCCGGTAGCGCCGCAGGTCGTGGCAGGCCAGGCGGCGTTCAGCCAACAAGGCAATGTGTTCTCGATTACGAACACGCCGAATACCATCATCAACTGGCAGAGCTTCTCGGTCGGCCAGAACGAGATTACGCGCTTCATCCAGCAGAACGCGGACAGCAAAGTCCTGAACCGCATCACGGGCCAGGACCCCAGCCAGATCCTCGGTTCGCTGCAATCGAACGGCAAGGTATTCCTGATCAATCCGAACGGCGTCCTGTTCGGCAAGGATTCGCGCATCGATGTGAATGGGCTGGTGGCGTCGAGCCTGAACATTTCCAATGCCGATTTCCTGGCAGGGAAAAACAACTTCAAGGCTGACGGCGTAGCGGGCAAGGTGGAGAACCAGGGCCACATCACTACGCCACAAGGCGGCCAGGTGTACCTG